>CAYPAE010000317.1:0-3492 GCA_964408595.1 uncultured Gemmatimonadaceae bacterium
AGTGGACAGGTCAGCACGGTCAGAATCGGCCGTACCAGGCTGTTCACGATCCCGAACACCGCGGCGACCAGCAGCAGCTGGACGATGGTGCCCTTGAACTCGAGCCCCGGGAGCAGCCACGCCGCGACCCAGAGGGCGGCCGCGTTCAGCAGCCAGTGGAGCAGGAGGGACCGCATGGTCAGCCGATCACCCCGCCGCCGAGCACCCGGTCGTCGGCCGAGTACAGCACGCCGGACTGGCCGGGGGTGATCGCCCGGATCGGGGTCGCGAGCACCAGGTCGAGAGCGTCGGGCTCCATGGATGCCACCGTGGCGGTGACGCCGCGCGCGCGGTGGCGCACCTGGACCTGGCACTGGTCGCCGGGCTCGAGCGGGTCGGCGAGCCAGTTGAGCTCCTCGAGGCGGATGCGGTGTCCCGCGAGCTCGTCCACGGTGCCGATCACCACCTCACGGCGCTCCGGCCGGATCGCCACCACGTAGCGCGCCTCGCCGAAGCCACCGGGCAGGCCGCGCCGCTGGCCGATGGTGTACCGCGCGTAGCCCCCGTGCTCCCCGACGACCTCGCCGCCGGTGGTCACCAGCGGTCCCGGAGTGAGCGCGGGCGCGTCCGACGGGAGGTGCCGCTCCAGCACGCCGACGTAGTCGTCGTCGGGCACGAAGCAGATCTCGACCGACTCCGGCTTCTCGGCCGTGACGAGGCCGAGCTTCCGAGCCAGCGCGCGGGTCTCGGCCTTGGTCATCTCGCCCACGGGCGTCAGCATCCGCCCCACGACCCGCCGGTCCACGCCCCAGAGGAAATAGCTCTGGTCCTTCCCGGGGTCGAGGCCGCGATAGAGCCCGCCGTCCCGGGCCACGGCATAGTGGCCGGTCGCGATGTACTCGCAATCGAGGGCGTCGGCGTGGGCGAGGAGGTCCCGGAACTTGGTGAACGAGTTGCAGCGCACGCACGGGATGGGCGTGCGGCCGCGGCTGTACTCGCTCACGAAGTTCTCGATGACGTGCAGGGCGAACCGGTCCTCGAGATTGAGGACGTAGTGCGGGATGTCGAGGGCGTGCGCGACGTCGCGCGCGTCGTTGATCGAGTCGAGCGAGCAGCAGGGCCGGTCGGGCACCTCGTCGCCATAGCAGAAGAGCTTCATCGTGGCGCCAACCACGTCGTAGCCCTGCTCGACGAGACGCGCCGCGGCGACGGAGCTGTCCACGCCTCCCGACATCGCCACCAGCACCCGAGAAGTCACGACGCCGCCCGTCCCAGCACGCCCGCCAGCTGGCGCACCTTGGCAACGACCCCCGGCATCACCTCGGCCACCCGGTCCACGTCCGCCGCGGTGCTTTCGCGGCCGAAGCTGAACCGGATCGCGCCCAGGGCCAGCTCCCGGGGCAGGCCCATCGCCACGAGAACGTGGGACGGCTCGACCGCCCCCGTGGAGCAGGCCGATCCGCTCGACGCCGCGACGCCGGCCAGATCGAGATGCATCAGCAGCGCCTCGCTGTCGGCGCCGGCGACCGACACACTGAGGACGTGCGGCGCGTTGTCGGCGCGGTCGCCGTTCACCACCAGGTCCCGTACCGTCGCGCGAAGCCGCTCGGCCAGCAGGGACCGCAGCGCGCGGAGCCTCGGGGCCTCCTCGGGCTGCTCCCGCGCGGCGAGCAGCGCGGCGCGTCCGAGCGCCACGGCGCCGGCGACGTTCTCGGTGCCCGGCCGGATACCATACTGCTGGCCGCCGCCGTGGATGATCGCCTCCACCGCCTTCCGATCGCGTACGATCAGCGCACCGATTCCCTTGGGCGCGCCGATCTTGTGGCCCGAGAGGGTGAGCAGCGTGCACGGCAGGTCGCCGACCGACACCGGCACCTTGCCGAAGGCCTGCACCGCGTCGGTATGGAAGACTACGCCGGCCGCCCGGCAGCGGCCCGCTATTTCCGCGACCGGCTGGACCATCCCGACCTCGTTGTTCACCCACATGATGGAGACCAGCGCGGGACGATCGGCCAGCGCCTCATCCAGGGCGTCGAGGCTCACTCCTCCGTTCTCGTCAACCGGGAGCACCACCTCGCGTCCGCCGAGGTGGCAGACGGCGTGCGCGGCCTCGAGCACCGCCTTGTGCTCGATCGCGCTCACCACCGCACAGACCTGCCCGCCTCGATCCCGAGCCGCGAGCGCCGCGCCGATGATGCCGAGGTTGTCGGCCTCGGTGCCGCCGGAGGTGAAGATCACCTGGTTGGGCTCGGCGCCCACGGCCTGCGCGACCTCCCGGCGTGCCTGCTCGATGCCGGCCCGCGCCGCTCGGCCGAACCGGTGCGCGCTGGAAGGATTTCCGAACGCCTGATTCGTCAGGTAAGGCAACATCGCCTCCAGCACCTCGGGGCGGACCGGGGTGGTGGCGGCGTGATCGAGATAGACCGGGGCACGGGTCATGGAGTCCGAAAAATACCCGCCCGGGGGGGCGGCTCCAAGCAGGCGGGGTGCTACAGGCTTTGCACGCCTAGGGTGACGATGTCGTCCACGGCGACGGTTTCGTGGGTGTAGAACGGCTCCCCGTAACGGGTCCGGATCAATGACCCGTAGTGGGCGTTCTGGGTTTCGACCAGCGCATAGAGATCCTGGCCGGTGGGAAAGATCTCTCCCGCCGCCTTGGCACCGTCGAATTGGCTGGAGTAGCTCCGGATCGAGGCCATCTTGCGGTCGAACTGGCCGCTGATGTCCACCACGAACGTCGGCTTCAGCGGGTCCTCCCGATAGGAGAGGGCGTACAGGATCTTGTGCGGGCGGTGGGGCGGTCCCGGCGCGTCGTATCGAGCGAGGCCGGCGAGATAACAGCAGTCTCGGCCCAGCTCGGAGGCGACCCGATGGTCGGGATGGCGGCCGACCGGGAAAGGCAGGATCACCACCCGGGGCGCGAAGTGCCTGATCTCGGCGACCAGGGCGCGGCGCGACTCCTCGGAGTTGTGCAGGTGGGCGTCGGGCAGGCCGGCGTTCCGCCGCTCGGCGACACCGAGGATCCTGCCGGCGCGGCCGGCCTCCTCGGCCCTGACGTCGGCGCTGCCGCGGGTCCCCGTCTCTCCGGCCGTCAGGTCGAGGATCCCGGTGCGATAGCCCGCGTCCACCGCCTTGAGCAGCGTGCCGGCGCAGGTGAGCTCGACGTCATCGCGGTGGGCGGCGATGGCCAGGATATCTACGGGCATGAAGGGATCCGGTGAGGACGCTGAAGAGTAAGCGAGGGCGGGGCAGCGGGGCAGCGGGGCTTCTCAGCGGGGCCGCGGGGCAGCTACCGCACACCGGCGAGCCACTCTCCCTGGGGAGGAGCCGCCCCGCTGCCCCGCTGCCCCGCTGCCTACGCCGCCGACCGCCTCCATCTTCGGCCGAAGACCACGACCGCCCACGCGGCGGCGAACACCGGCACCACGAAGCCGAGCGAAGCGATCGCGCCCGCGAGGACGCCCACGAAGTTGCGCCAGGCGGCCCGGAAGGCCTCGACGATCGGACCCGGGC
>CAYPAE010000318.1:0-3484 GCA_964408595.1 uncultured Gemmatimonadaceae bacterium
CGCGGGTGCAGGTAGTTCCGGACGGGGGATTACGTCAACATACGACGGGCTCCAACCCCGTGCAAACGGCCTCGCGGGAGCCTGGCGAGCACAGCCGGTGCGCGTAGGTTTCGGGCGTGCCCACGCTACTCGTCGCGGCATTGAACGGCGGCCGCTCACCGGCCGATCACCCGGCAATGCCGGTGTCGCCCACTCAGCTGGGCGCCGCCGCGGCCGAGGCGGCCGGCGCGGGCGCAGGGGCCGTGCACTTCCATGTTCGGGGAGCCGACGGGCGGGAGAGCCTGGCCGCCGCCGACGTCGCCCGCGCGGTCACCGAGGTACGCAAGCACGGCGTGCCGTTCGGCATCAGCACCGGCGCCTGGATCATCTCCCAGCCGGCGCGGCGACTGGCCGCGGTCGAAGCGTGGAC
The DNA here is from genome assembly GCA_964408595.1 of uncultured Gemmatimonadaceae bacterium. Classification (GTDB taxonomy): domain Bacteria; phylum Gemmatimonadota; class Gemmatimonadetes; order Gemmatimonadales; family GWC2-71-9; genus CAVVWJ01. The sequence continues at coordinate 410 of CAYPAE010000318.1, forward strand.
GGTGCTCCCCGATTTTGTCTCCATCAACTTCGACGAGGAGGGAGCCGCCGAGCTGGCCTCCTTCTTCCTGGGGCGGAACGTCACCCTCGAGGCCGGCGTGGCGAACCGGTTCGCCGCCGAGCAACTGGTCCGGAGCGGACTGGGAAGCCGGTGCCTCCGAATCATGTTTGAGCCTCGGGAGCAGGTCGTGGCCGAAGCGATGGCCACGGTGGCCGCAACGGAGGCCGTCCTCAACGCGGCCGCCGTGGGGGCTCCGAGGCTGCTCCACGGGGTGAACGCGACCGCGTGGCCGCTGGTGGACGCGGCGGGCGCGCGCGGCTACTCCACTCGCATCGGCTTCGAGGATACGCTCACTCTGCCCAATGGACGGGTCGCCGGCGGGAACGGTGAGCTGGTGCGTGCGGCGCTGGCGCGGCTGGCGGGCACGGGCACGGCAAACACATTGTCATCCTGAGCGAAGCGAAGGAGCCGAAATGGCGCCCTGCCTCCCTCGCTTCGCTCAGGATGACAAACGGCATCCCGGAGACACCATCAATGCTCAACGTCGTAGGCCAGAGCGTGCCCAGGAAGGAGGGAATCGGCAAGGCGACCGGGCAGGCCCGCTACGCCGACGATCTCCGCTTTCCGGGGATGCTCTTCGGCCGGACGATTCGCAGCACCATCCCTTGTGGTCACCTCACCGGCGTTCGGCTCGGCTTCGATCCCGCCGGCTTCACCGTGGTGGACCACCGGGACATCTCCGGGCGGAACGTCATCGCCCTGATCGCGGACGACCAGCCCTGCCTGGTCGAGCGCGAGATCCGGCATGTCGCCGAGCCGGTGCTGCTGCTGGCCCACGAGAACCGCGAGGCTCTCCTCGACGCCTCGGTCACGCTGGACGAAGACCCCGGTGAACCGATCTTCGATCCCGAGCTCTCGCCCACCGCCTTCAAGACGATCCTCATCGAAAAGGGCGACCTCACCGCCGGCTTCTCCGCGGCCGACCACATCATCGAAGGCACCTACCGCACCGGGCATCAGGAGCACGTGTACATCGAGCCCCAGGGCGTCATCGCCGTCCCCGAGGACGGCGGGATGACCGTGTACGGCTCGATCCAGTGCCCCTTCTACGCCCACCGGGCGCTCGCGACCGTACTGGGTGATGCGGTGTCGCGGGTGCGGGTGGTTCAGACCGAGACCGGCGGCGGCTTCGGCGGGAAGGAGGAGTACCCCTCCGGCATCGCGGCCCATGCCGCCCTGCTGGCATTGAAGTCGGGGCGGCCGGTCAAGCTGGTGTACGACCGGGTGGAGGACATGGTGGCCACGACGAAGCGCCATCCCGCGATCGTCCGCCACCGCACCGGGCTCACCCGCGATGGCCGCCTGGTGGCGATGGACGTCGAGGTGATCCTCGACGGCGGCGCCTACGTGACGCTTTCGCCCGTGGTCCTCTCCCGCGGCGCGATCCACGCGGCCGGCCCCTACCGCTGCGACAACGTCCGGATCGCCGCCCGGGCGATGTTCACCAACACGCCGCCCAATGGGGCGTTCCGCGGCTTCGGCGCGCCGCAGACCCAGTTCGGAGTCGAAGTCCACATGGAGCGCGTCGCCCAGGCGCTCGGCCTCGACCCGGTGCGCCTGCGGGAGCGGAACCTGCTCCGGCCGGGAGACTCCACCGCGACGGGCCAGCGCGTGGGAGACGACTGCAGCGCCCTCGAGGTCCTGCGCACCGCGGTGCGCCGCTCGGGCTTCCGCCGGAAGCGCAAGGCGTACGCGGGAACGGCCCGGGGAATCGGTCTCGCGATGTACTGGCACGGCTCCGGGTTCACCGGGAGCGGAGAGCTCAAGCTGGCGTCGCGCGCGACGATCGAGCTCACCGCCACCGGTGTCCGGGTGCTCACCTCGAGCACGGAGATCGGCCAGGGCACCCGCACCATGCACGCGCAGATCGTGGCCGACTCGCTTGGCATTCCGTACGAGCAGGTCGAGGTCGCCACACCCGACACCGGCATCGTGCCCGACAGCGGACCGACCGTCGCCTCGCGGACCTGCATGGTGGTGGGCCGGATCCTGCAGCGCGCCGCGGAGGAGATTCGCGCCCGGTTGGGCGATCAGACGCCGGCGGAGTATTACCTCCGGCGTGGCCGGCTGGCGGTGACCAAACAGTACGAGCAGCCGGACTGGATTCAGTGGGACGAGATCAACTACCGGGGCGACGCCTACGCCGCCTACGCCTGGGGATGCGACGTCGCCGAGGTCGAGCTGGACCCCGACACCTGGGAGATCCGGCCGGTGCGGGTCACGGTGGTGAACGAGATCGGCAAGGCGATTCACCCCGCGCTCGCCCGCGGACAGGTCGAAGGGGGGACGGCACAGGGCCTCGGCTACGCGCTGCTCGAGCAGGTCGCCATGCGAAACGGGGTCATGGCCAACGCGCAGCTCACCAACTATCTCATTCCCACCACGATGGACACTCCCAAGCTGGACGTCATCCTCCTGGAACATCCCTACGCCGGCGGACCGTTCGGCGCCAAGGGCCTGGGCGAGCTCCCCATCGACGGGCCCGCCCCCGCGGTGGTGAACGCCATCCGGCATCTCGGGATCGACGTGCGGTCGATACCGGCGCTGCCGGAGGCGGTGCGGGAGGCGGCGTGCGCTTCACGCTGAACGCCCGCGAGATCGAGGTGGACGTCTCTCCGATGGCGCGGCTGCTCGACGTGCTGCGGGAGGATTGCGGCCTCACCGGCACCAAGGAAGGGTGCGGCGAAGGGGAGTGCGGCGCCTGCACCGTCCTGGTGAACGGCGACGCGGTCTGCTCCTGCCTGGTGCCGGCGGCACAGGTCGAAGGCGCCGAGGTAGAGACGATCGAAGGGCTGGGCACCGAGCACCCGCTGCAGCGCGCCTTCATGGACGAGGTGGGTGCGCAATGCGGCATCTGTACCCCGGGCATGATCCTCACTGCCGTCACTCTGGGGTCCCGCCCGACACTGGCGAAGATCCGCCAGGGCCTCGCGGGCAATCTCTGCCGCTGCACCGGCTACGAGGCGATCTACCGGGCGATCCACCGGGCGTCATGAGAACGGCCATCTCCCGCCT
>CAYPAE010000319.1:0-3478 GCA_964408595.1 uncultured Gemmatimonadaceae bacterium
AGCCACCCGGCGCCCGCCGCTCCCACCGGTGTCACTCCCGCGATACCGAGGAACGCGGCGCCGACCGCGAGCAGCGGCCACCGCGCGAGCGCGGCGGCGTGCCAGATCCCGACGATCAGCACCGGAACCGCGAGCGGCCGCCAGTACTCCAGGCCTCCGGGAGCGAGAGGAAGCGCGATCCGGAGGAGCAACAGAGCGCCGAGCGGCCCTACCAGAGCCCCGGGCACCTGCCGGTGCAGCGGCCAGAGACCGGCGACGCTCCAGCCCACCAGCAGCAGCACCGGCCCGATGAGCCACTCCGCCGCGGGGCTGAGCGGAACGAGAGGAAGGGCGCCCGTGCCCAACCCCTCGGGTCCGGCGATCGTCGCGAGCAGCCAATACGTCGGGACGAGCAACAAGGTGAGCGACGGGGTCACCGGCGCCGGCCGGCTGCCCCGCGGTTGGAAGCAGAAGTACGCGCTCCACGCCGCCCCGATCACCCCGAGAAACGCGACGGCGACGTGGGGGCCGAGCGCCGTCGCCGCGGCGCCCGCCACCAATGCCGCGACCGGTCCCACGGCGCCGCGGTCCGCCGGTAACGCCGGCCGCAGCGGCTCCGAGAAGAGCCGCCGGCCCAGTGCGCGAGCTGGGCCGGTGGATGCGATGGTCCGCCCGAGCACCAGCAGCGCGGCGCCGGCGATGCCCAGAGCGACCGCCGCAGCAACCACCCGCACCAGGCCCGCCGCCAGCAGGACCCCGGCGCAGAGCCGCACGACGAGGATCGCCCCGAGCGCTATCGCGAGCATCGCGACCCGGCGGCGGGGGACCCGTGCCGCCGCCCGGAGCAGCAACCCGAGCCCGAGAATCAGCAGCCCCCCGTTCACGACCAGGAACCCCTCCCCGAGCCGCTCCGGCGACGCGAGCGGGCTGGTGGAATCGGTCGAGCTCGCGCGCCAGGCCGCCAGCCCGAGCCCGAGGCAAAGCAGCCCCGCGCCCGCGAGCCGCCGCTCACGATCACCCCCGAGCAGCGCCGGGCCGAGGGCCAGGGCCAGCCATCCGAGGAGGGCGATTTCCGGGTAGCTCGAGGTCATTCGCCTGGCTGGACTCTTGCACTTGCGCCATATCGTGCACGGTCCGCAAACCGGCGCGATTCAAGGCTTCCCTGTGGGGCCATAGAGAGTAGGGCGACCCGGCTGGGAACGCAGGACAACCGGCTGCAGGGTGAAACGCAACCTGCGCGGGACATCTGCAAGGCGACTCTCATCTTTCTCAGGATACCAGCACGGTGACAGCCTCGATCGACCTGATCTCCGCGGCCCCGGATGTGATCGCTCAGGAGGGCGCCGAGCGGCGCCGGCAGCTTCCCCGGCGCAAGACCTGGCGCCCCGCCAGCGAGCTGGCCGTGGACCTCGGCACCGCGAACACCCTGGTGCTGGTCAAGGGCGAAGGCGTGGTGCTGAACGAGCCCTCGGTGGCCGCGGTGGATCAGGCCACGGGGAACATCATGGGGATCGGGCTCGAGGCCAAGCGCATGCTCGGCCGTACGCCCGATGGGATCCTCGCGGTGCGGCCGATGAAGGACGGCGTGATCGCCAACTTCGATGTCGCGGAGAAGATGCTCCGGCACTTCCTCCGGCTGGTGATCGACCGCACGATCCTCAAGGTGAAGCCGAGCGTGATCGTCTGCGTCCCGTCCGGGATCACCGAAGTGGAGCGTCGCGCGGTGCGCGACTCCGCGCGGTCGGCCGGCGTCAAGCGGCTGCAGATGGTGGCCGAGCCGATGGCCGCGGCGATCGGCGTGGGTCTCCCGGTCGAGACTCCGGTCGGCAGCATGGTCATCGACATCGGCGGCGGCACCACCAATGTCGCGGTCATCGCGTTGTCGGGCATCGTGTGCGACGCTTCCATCCGAACCGGCGGCGACGAGCTGGACCAGGCGATCGTGCAGTACATGCGGAAGACCTACAGCCTGCTGATCGGCGAGCCGACCGCGGAGCGCATCAAGATCCGGCTCGGCTCCGCCGTGCCGCTCATCCCCGAAGAGGAGCTCGACGTGAAGGGCCGCGATCTGGTCTCGGGGCTCCCCAAGATCGTGCGGATCGATTCATCGGGCGTGCGCGACGCCATCCAGGAGCCGATCTCCCGGATCTTGAACGCGGTGCGCCGGGCGCTGGAGATGACGCCCCCGGAGCTGGCCAGCGACATCCTCGAGTACGGTATCGTGCTCACCGGCGGCGGCGCCCTGATCCGCGGCCTCGATCAGCTCCTGATAGACGATACCGGACTTCCGGTCCGGGTAGACGTGGATCCGCTGACCTCGGTGGTCCGCGGCACCGGCAAGATCCTCGATGACTTCAGTCGGTACGGCAACGTCCTGACGACCTGACCTTCCCGGGGGAGCTTCCCCGGGACCCCAGCCCCACACGCCGGCAGTCCCGCCCACGGGCGAGGTGTCCGGCGTGTGGTGTTTGTGGGACCGCGGCAACAGGTGGGGGCCACAGACCCGCGGCCGTGGTGCCCGGAGGTTCCCCCGACCGGGGCCTGAGCCGTTCTGGGTCGTCTCCGCAAGCCGATGCTCCAGCGCCGGTTGCAGGGCTCATCCCGGGGTCCGTCGCCGCCCGACCGGCGGGTGGCATAGCTCTGGCCTCTTCGGTCCACGCGGTCCGGCAGGCACCGATGCCTGCCCACCCGCACGGTCTCTCACCGAGGTCACGCATGCCGGCCACCGGTCTCTTCTCTGTCACCCTGAGCGCCATCTCGCTTTCCATCGGCGCCGCGCAGTTCCCCAGCGGACGCTGACCGTGCCCGGCCCGTGGGAGGTGCTGGTCATCGAGCACGACGCGCTCGACCGCGAGCTGGTCGTCGAGCTGCTCACCGTGAGGGGGCGCGGCGGCGTGCGCGTCACCGAGGCCCGTGATCTTCAGTCGGGGCTGGAGGCGCTCGCCTCCCGCCGCTTCGATCTCGTCATGCTCGACACCAAGCTTCCGGAGGTCACCGCGCTCCACGCGCTCCGCGCCGTGGGCGAGAAGGCTCCACTGACTCCCATCCTGCCCCACCCCGCCTACATCTCGGTCCAGACCCGCCACACCGCGAGCCAGCGAGGCGCCTTCGACGTCGTGGTCCGCGGCGACCTGAACCCCATGTGGGCGGCGGTCAACAAGCTCCTCACCCTCAGCACCTTCGGCAGCGACATCCGGCCTTCGGCGCGCGCGGTCGGACAATGATTCGCTGGTCGGCGGCGTACGCCACCGCCGATCGCTACGCTTCCTGGACCACCTCCTGGGACTGGTTGCGGGGGCCCGGGCGGTCGGGTAGCGTTGTGGCGACCGCGGCGAACTCGTGGTCGCACCGGCTGTCCATATGGAGGAGGTCCCGCGTGAGTGCGCGCCAGGCAGCTCAGGCCAAGCCCGCCCAGGCGCGGGGGCGGGAGGCCAGGCTCAAAACCGATTTCGCCTACCTGTACCCCGGTATAGAGTCCGGCGCCTGGACTCCGGTCGAG
>CAYPAE010000320.1:0-1680 GCA_964408595.1 uncultured Gemmatimonadaceae bacterium
AGCAGGACGCCGTGGTGGACGTCCGCTTCGTCTCCGCCACCAACCGCGAGCCCCAAGAGGCGGTGGACGCCGGCATCCTCCGGGGCGACCTCTTCTACCGTCTGCGCGTGGTGCCGATCAAGCTCCCGCCGCTCCGCAAGCGGCTGGAGGACATCCCGCTCCTGGCGAATCATTTCCTCACCTACTATTGGCAACGTCATCGCCAGATGGGCGACCGCTCGCCGCGGCTCAGCGAGGCCAGCATCGGCTTCTTGCGCTCCCGGCCGTGGCGCGGCAACGTTCGGGAGTTGCAGAACGTGATCGAGCACGTCGCCGTGCTCGCCGAGCCCGACCAGATGATTCAACCGAACGACATTCCCGTCTATGACGACGGGGTGGAGTGGCCCCCCGAGAGCGCGGTGACGTCAGGGGTCATGGACGAGGCCTACCACCCCGCGAAAGACCGCGTCGTGGCGCAGTTCGAGAAGGAGTACCTGACTCGCCTCGTCAGCCGCGCCGGGGGCAACATGTCGAAGGCAGCGCGACTGGCGAGCATCGATCGGACCACGCTGTACCGGTTGATGGACAAGCACGAGTTCCATCGAGACGAGACTGCCGGATCGAGCGAGTGACTGCTGATACCGCGATTTCCAGTCCGACCAGCGGCGAGCGCCGCCGGGTCGCGCCGGGGTACCCAACTCCCAAGCTTTGGGACCCCGACGGGCCGCAGCCGGTGGCCATCGGCCCGGCCCTCTGGGACGCCCTCCGCGAGGCCGTTCTGGCGACGCAGGCGCAGTGGGAGCGGGCGATCGAGTACGCCTCGGGCGCCGAGGAGGTCAACACCCACCTGGCCCAGCTCTCCACGGCGGTGCGGCAGCACCTCCTCGGTGCTGCCGCCGAGCCTGCCGAGGTGCCCCGGACGGCACTTGCGCGGCGGTTGCTCGGGCTGATGCGCGGCACCTTCCTCGAGCGGGCGCAGTCGCTTCCGTCACCACCCGACTCCGGGCAGCTTCTCCGTCTCCTCGGCGCGATCGAGCAGGTGAGCCAGCGGCTCGAGGCCGACTGGTCGCAGCACTTCACCGACCGGCTCTCCGCCCCCGACGGGCTCGAGCTGGTGGTCGAGGTGGCCCACGACCTCCGCTCGCCGCTCACCTCCATCCTGTTCCTCGCGGAGACGCTCCAGCGGGGACGGAGCGGAGCGGTCAATCCGATTCAGGAGCGGCAGCTCGGCCTCATCTACAGCGCCGCCTTCGGCCTCAGCTCGGTGGCGAGCGACGTGATCGAGCTGGCCCGCGGTGGCGACCGGCTGGTCGATCTCGACCCGATCCCGTTCTCGGTCACCGACATCTTCGAGTCGGTACGCGACATCGTCCAGCCGATCGCCGAGGAGAAAAGCCTGGCCGTGAGGCTCGCGACGCCCGAGGCGGACTTCCGGATCGGGCACCCGGTGGCGCTGAGCCGGGTCCTGCTCAACCTCACGACCAACGCCCTCAAATTCACCGCCGAGGGATTCGTGGAAGTCGTCGCCCGCCAGACTGGCGCCCGGCGCATCGAGTTCTCCGTGCGCGACACCGGGCGGGGCATCCCCCCGCAGTCCATGGCTACCCTGTTCGAGCCGTTTCGCCGGCGGCAGAAGCCCGGCGAGTACGCGTTCTCGGGCTCGGGGCTGGGCCTCTCCATCTGCCGCAAGCTGGTCGAGGC
>CAYPAE010000320.1:1780-3475 GCA_964408595.1 uncultured Gemmatimonadaceae bacterium
CTGAGAGGCGAGTGCTGTTGCGCGAACCGGCGACCCGGCCGGCAGCCGCGCAGCCGACGCCCGGCACCGCATCCCGGTGGCGACAGCCTGACCCCATGGCGGGTCTCCACTCCCCAGCATCGCTCCACCGACCTGCCGAAGACCGGGTCCGGCGAGGTACCGCGAGCGATGGGCGGGGGCGCGAGACCCGGAACGAGAGAGACGTGAACCGACCGCTGATACGGCCCGGCCGGCATCTGAGCCAGGCCCCCGTGCACGCCCCGAACGCCGCCCTGCTGATCGATTTCGACAATGTCACCCTTGGTATCCAGAAGGACCTGACCAAGGAGCTGCGCACCCTCCTCAACAGCGACATCATCAAGGGCAAGGTTGCGGTCCAAAGGGCCTACGCCGACTGGCGCCGCTACCCGCAGTACATCGTTTCCCTCTCCGAATCGTCGATCGACCTCATCTTCGCGCCCGCTTTCGGGTCCACCAAGAAGAACGCGACCGACATCCGCCTCGCCATCGACGCCATCGAGCTCGTCTTCACCCGCCCCGAGATCGGGACCTTCATCCTGCTCTCCGGCGACAGCGACTTCTCCACGATGGTGATCAAGCTGAAGGAGTACGGGAAGTGGGTCATCGGCGTGGGGATCCGGGAGTCGGCGAGCGATTTGCTGATCCAGAACTGCGACGAGTACTACTCGTACAACGATCTGGCCGGCCTCACCAAGGAAGTGGACACCCCGTCCATCCAGCGCGATCCGTGGGAGCTCGCCGGCCAGGCGGTGGCACAGATGGCCCGCAACGGCGACGTGATGCGGTCCGACCGGCTGAAGCAGGTGATGCAGCAGATCGATCCGAACTTCGATGAGCGTAACGCCGGCTTCAACCGGTTCAGCAAGTTCGTGCTCGAGGCGGGTCAGCGCGGTGTCGTGACGGTGACCAAGCTCGACAACGGGCAGTTCGAGGTCTCACCGGGAACGGTTGCCGCCGCGCCCGCGCTCCCTCCGCCGCCCCGGTCCCGGGACGGCGCCGGCGAGGCGCGCGAAGGCCGCGAAGGTCGAGAGGACGGCGGGAGGGGAAGGCGCGGCCGGCGCGGCGGCCGTGGCCGCGGCGACCGTCAGGCGGAGCCTGGCCGCGAGCCCTCGACTCGCGAGCCCTCGACTCGCGAGGTCGCGGCGAGCCGGCCGCGCTCGACCGACGGCGCGCTCTCCCTCGCGCGCGCCTTCCAGCTCATGGCGCAGGCGCTCGGCGAGCTCCGCGGTCCGGTGACCCACGAAGCGCTCCGCCTGCGCATGGCCGCGCTGCACGGCCGCGAGGACGCGCTGCTCGATCCGGCGCGCTTCCCCCGGCTGCTGCGTCAGGCCAACGACGCCGAGATCGCCGACGTGCGGAAGGTGGGCGATGACGACTACGAGATCTCGGCTCGCCGTACAGCCGGAATGGTGCCCCAGGCGCCCCCGGTTCCAACCGCGGCCTCGGCGTCTGGCGCGGGATCAGCGGTGGAGCCGAGCAAGGCCGCCGAGGCCGCCGAGCCGGTCGCCGACTCTTCGCCCGGCCCGCGCGAGAACGGCCAGCGTTTCGGCGTGCGGTTCCGCCGCGGCTCGCGCGGAGCACTGCGCGGTGGGGAGATCCCGCTGATCGGCGTGGTTCAGATGGATGCGCCGGCCGAAGCCGCGCCGGTCGAGGCCATCGCGGTCGAGGCCGCCG
>CAYPAE010000321.1:0-3470 GCA_964408595.1 uncultured Gemmatimonadaceae bacterium
GCGACCCTCGGAGCAACCCACCCGCGAGCACCCGGTCGCACAACACGGCCGCCGGCTCCCACACTCCCGCCTGGATTCCCGGATAGCGTGTGGCATGCTCCGGACGAAGGCGGGCCTCCCGGCGGCCGATCGCAGACAGTGTGCCTACAGCAGGGCTCAGGCGCTGTGCTTCCAGCGTCGTTGGCTGCGGCATTTGAAACCTCACATGTCGGAGACTACGCAATAAACCTTTATAGCTCCTCTCGCTCCAGTCAAGGTGTCGAGGAGCAGCTTCCAGTTCTCCAACCCCTGGACCGGGTGGGTAAGCAGCCGTCCCAGCCAACCCCGGTACTGCGCCTCGGCGTGGGCCATGTCCTTGACCCCCATCTCGAAGTACTCCCGGTTGGCGTTCACCGTCCCCACCATCACCTTGTTCCCCAGCACGAACTCGAGGTTGATCCGGTCGGCCGGCACCTCGATCCGGCGGTCGCCCCCGGTCACGCTGGAGAGGACCAGCACGCCGTTCTTGCCGAGCGCCTGCATGCTCTCGAAGACGACCGGCGATGCCCCGGTGGCCTCGAAGATCAGGTCGAACGGCCCGAACCGCGCCGCGCCGTCCAGGATGGAGACGTCCGAGGTGCTCTCGTAGCGCGCGCCCAACGCCTCGATCAAGTCGGAGTTGAGGTATGGTTTGGCGCTGCGCCCGAAGACCATCACCTCGAGCCCCCGAAGCCGGAGCGCGAGCGCCGCCAGGAGGCCGATCGTCCCGGCGCCCATCACCGCCGCCCGGCGGGGCCGCCAGACCTTGAGCCGGCGCTGGATCTCGTACGCCTGGGCGATCCCCTTTTCCACCACGGTGGTCGGCTCCAGCAGCACGGCGACCTCACGGAGCTCGGGGGGGATCTTCACGATGTACTCCGGGTCGTCCACGTAGTACTCGGTGAGGTATCCGTGCCGGAGATTGATCCCCCGCTCGTAGTACACGTCGTCGGTGGTCATGTCGTAGGTGCCGATCCGGTCGTAGATACTCGTGCCGGGCCGCCGGACGGTAGCGACCACGTAATCGCCGGGTTGAAGCTCGGTCACATTCGGCCCCACGGCCTCCACCCGCCCGAAGCTCTCGTGGCCGGTCACCAGGAAATCGTAACCCGGAGGCGCGGCACCGTACTCCGCGGCGTTGATCTCCTTGTCGGTGCCGTCCACGCCGACTCGGAGCACTTTGACCAGCACTCCTCGCCCGCCTGGAATCTCGTCCACCGAGGGCTTGGGCATGGTGGCCAGGTGCATCGAGTCCGGCTTCCCGGGGAAGACGGCGACCGCCTTCATCATGGTCGGGCCGGCGGCGGCGGCCGAGCGGGACTGCTCGGGACGCGCGGGGGCATCGGTAGGGGGCATCTTGCTCCTCACTGCTCTACGAGTTGAACGACGTGGCCGTCGGGATCGCGCACTCGAAGGCCGCGCCGGAAGCCGAGGGAAGTGTCGGGCAGCGTCACCGCGCCCGGGGAGACGAGGCGGAACCGGCCCCGGCGGACGACAGCCGCCGCGGTGACCGCGCTCGGCACCAGGATCGTGGTCTGCCAGTGCACGAGATCGTTGGCCTGTTCGTCGGCGGGGAACGGCCGCCCGTCCGTTGGGGCGAGATACTCCAGGAACTCGACGCCGGGCCCCGCGGCCGCGCGAAGCCCAGTGATCCGCAGCCGCGCGCCGCGCACGTTGTTGAGGTGCTCCTGCTCGGTGCCGAAATTGAGGCTTTCGCCCGCCACCCGGAACCCGAGGGCGTCGCGGTAGAAGGCGAGGCTGGTCTCGGTGTCGTCCACTACGATGGCGGTGTGGTCGATGCCGAGGAAGAGCCGGCCGGATCCGCGGTGCCACCTGGCGTCGCCCTTGTCGGGCGGGAACTGGAGGATCTCGAGCGGGTGCCCGTCGGGGTCGCGGAAGTAGAATGCGCGGATGCCCGCGGCGCCGGGGATCGTCTTGGGCAGAGTCTGGGGACCGGTCGAAGCGTGCCGCACCCCGAACCGCCGGAGCCGGGCGTAGGCGCGGTCCATGTCGCTCACGATGATGGCGACGTGCTGAAACCAACGGTCGTTGCTCCGGGCGTCCGCCGGCGCCGGCCGTCCCCGGGGAGCGAGATACTCGGTGAGCTGGAGCCGCTCCACGCCGAGCCTGAGGCGGACGACGCGGAGGCGGGCGCCGAACACGCCGTGCAGCTCCTCTATCGCCTCGCCGGTGAGCTCGTCGTCGGTCTCCTTGGTGAAGTCGAGGACGCTGGTGTAGAAGTCCACCGACCGCCGCATGTCGGACACGGTGAGGCCGACCATGGCCACCGCCTGTGCGGCCGCCGTTTCGGAAGCTGCGGCCTCGGAGGTCTCGGCCGCGGCGATGCCGCTGCCCTGCCAGGGGGCGGGCTCCTGGGCCAACAGCTGCGCGATGGCGAGTAGGCTGAGCGTGAGCACCGCCATGGTCACCCGCATTGCCCCCGGCATTGTCACCCGCGTTGTCACCCTGAGCGAAGCGAAGGGGCCGAAGCCGGGTTCTGCTCCCTTCGCTTTGCTCAGGGTGACAATGCGCGCGCTATTCTCGGTACCACTCCCGGCGCCGACCCGTCTCCCCTGTACCCATACCGGCGTGAGCCCGTTCATACCGCCGCGCCCTCCGCCGATGCTCCCTGCTCTCTCCCGGCCCGCGCCGCGCCCAGCCGCTCGAGAATATGATCCCCCACGCGAAGCGCGTTCGCCATGATGGTGAGCGCCGGATTCACCGCCCCGCTGGAGGGGAAGAAGCTCCCGTCCACCACGTAGAGGTTGTCCACCTCGTGCGCCCGGCAGTTCACGTCCAGCGCCGACGTCCTGGAATCGGCGCCGAACCGGATGGTGCCGTTCTGGTGGGCGACGCCGGCGAGGGGAATTCGCTGCCCCACGAAGAGGTTCCGGGAGAAGATCCCCTGGTGGCAGTCGTGGCCATGCACCGTGCAGCGCGACTGCTGCTGCATGAGCGCTTCCAGCCGGCGGGTGAGCCGCTTGTGCCCTTCCCCGTTGTTCGGCCGGTACGCAAGGACGATCCTGCCGTCCCGGTCGAGCGTCACCCGGTTCTCCGGATCGGGCAGGTCCTCCGAGGTCATCCAGAAGTCGAGCGAGTGCTTGCCCATGAGATCCAGCGTCCAGCCCGGAGCGATCTTGGGCGCGCCGGCGGAGAGCGTGACGCCGTCGAGCTTGCCGACGAAGGAGATGTGCCCCATCGGATACTGCCACTCCTCGCTCCCGAAGTAGAAGTCATTGAGGGCGAGCGTCTTCTGGAAGACGGTCGGGTTGGGGCAGCGGGAGAGCGCCATCAATACCGAATTGATGTGGCCCATGTAGTGCCGTCCGACCACGTCGGAGCCGTTGGCAAGGCCGCGGGGATGCTGGTCGCTCATCGAGCGCAGGAGCAGCGCGGCAGAGTTGATCGCGTCGGCGGAGACGACGACGACGTCGGCGGTATACGACTCGCGG
>CAYPAE010000322.1:0-3468 GCA_964408595.1 uncultured Gemmatimonadaceae bacterium
AGCACCCGCCGCCCGATCAGCGAGCCGCCGAACAGCTGGAACCGCTGCTGGTCGAGCAGGTTGGTCGCGGTCGCGTGGATCCGGACGTAGTTGTTGATCCGGTATCCGGCGCTCACGTTGAGGAGCTCGTTCGCCGGCACGTAGCCCTGGAAGATGCCGGCGGCCCACGGATGGCCGTCCACCAGCCGCAGGGTGACGTTGCCGTCGAAGCCCTGCTGCCCGGCGTAGCTCAGCGAGAACGTCGCCTTCTTGCTCGGCGTGTTGGGTACTAACTGGTCCCCCGCCGCCTGCTCGTTCGCATCCACGTCGAAGCTGAAGCCGGTGAACGAGACGTCGCCCCGGATGTCCGGCGTGAACTGATAGCCGATCCCCAGCTCGATGCCCCGCTCGGTCACCTTGCCGGCATTGGTGTAGGAGAGTACGATCGCGCGGCTGCCGTCGGGCAGTGTGGCGAGCGCGTTGCCGCCCTGGATCCGGGTCCCCTGCTGGAGCTGGCCGTGCCCGCCGAGGAGCAGCGGGATCGGCGCCCGCAGCGGGTGGTTGGGGGGCAGGCCCAACAGTGCGAGACGAGCGTCGAGCGCGGTCAGCTCGTCCGGGACGTTCACCTCGTCGCTGAGCGCATACGACGGATAGGTCGGATTGACCCCGGGGAGGAGGTCGGTCACGAAGTTCCGAAGCTGATTGATGTACCCGTCGGCCGTGATGTACACCTTGTCGCCGATGCTTCCCTTATACCCGACCTCCCATCCGGTCACCTTCTCCACGTCGAGGTCGCCGTTGCCCAGCGCCAAGGCCTGGGTCAGCGGGGAGAACTCCCAGGGCAGGTTGTCGGTGATGGTGAGGTCCGCGATCGCCGGCGGGGGGATGTTCGCCCGGACCGCGGCGTAGTAGGTCTCGATCAAGCCCTCAAGCGTCCGCGGGCTCGCGGTCGGCGCGGCCACCGGCACCTGGAGGAAGAACTCCGAGAGGTTCGGGGTCTGGAACGCGCGGTTCACCGAGAAGCGGAACGAGTGGCTCTCGTTGGGGCTGAAGACGATAGCCCCCTTGGGCGAGAACTGGCTCTCGATCAGGTCGCCGTCGTCGAACCGGGCCGCGCCCACCAGCCTGACCTGCGGGGTGATCTTGTACTCCAGCTGCCCGTACGCCGAATAGAGGTCGTCGCTCCGGTCGTCGTTCGCCAGGTTCATCAGCGTGCCGGAGGTGTTGACCTTGGTGTTGCGGTAGGACGCGCCGTACACCACCCGGCCCCGGTCCGACTGGAAGTTCCAGTTGTTCTGGCCCTCGAAGTGGAGGATGTCGGACCGCTCCTCGAGCGCACGGCCGGAGGTGAGCGAGAACTGCGGATCGAGGGAGGTCCGGCTGTGCCAGTAGCCGAAGACGTTGTACCGGTCGGCGGCCAGCGCGGCGCGGGCGTAGGGCTTGACCGCCTCGTACACCTGGACCCGCCCGATGCCGGTCACGAGAGTCTCGTTCTCCACCTTGGACGCGCCGCCGTCCACCGAGAGCACCGAGCCGTTGTCGAGGTAGTAGTCGAGCCGGCCGCTGCCGTACACGTTGCGGAGGGGGTCGCGTTCCCCCGAGATCTCGCCGGTGACCGGGTCGGCATTCTCCCCACTGAGCGGAATCGCTTCCACGATGAGCGGCACCGGCTCGTCGGTGGCCTCCGCATACTCCTCTTGCAGAGAAGTGCTGTCCCTGAGCGTCCGCGACCGGGAGTAGGTGTCGCTCCGGTTGTACCCGCCGTTGACCCGGAAACCGATGCGTCCGTCGGCCGCCAACCCGGCGTGCCGGCCGTCCACCCGGAACGTCTCCAGCTCACCGCCCGCGATCGTCATCTTGCTGCCGAGGATCTCCCGCGCCTCGGGCGTCGTGATGTTGACGACGCCGCTGAACGCGTTGGCGCCGTAGAGCGCCGAGCCCGGGCCGCGGACCATCTCCACCTTGCCGAGGTCGTCGAGCGGCTGGGTGAGGCCGTTCCACTCCTGCGAGCCGAGGAACGCGATCGCGAGGTCGCGCCCGTCCTGAAGCGTGAGCACCCGGCGGGTGAGCGAGGAGTTGAAGCCGCGGGCGTTCACGTTGAAGTCGTTGACGCCGCTCTGCACCACGTCCACGCCCGGCACGCTCTGGAGCGCGACCGGCGCCTGGCCGGTGATCGCGACACTCTGGAGGACCTCCTGCGGCACCACCGAGATGGCGGCCGGAGCCTCCACGATCCGCTCGGGGCCTCGTGAGGCGCCTTCGACGACGATCTCGCCCAGCGAGATGACCACCGCCTCCAGGGCAGCGTCCGCGGTCATCGTCTTGTCAGCCTCGACCACGACCTGCACCTCGGTGGGGCGGTAGCCCAGCCAGCGGAAGACGATCGTCTGGGGTCCCGCGGGTACCCGGCGGAGGGTGTACTTCCCGTCGGTGCCGGTGATGGTGCTCAGGCCGATCGCGGGGATCGCCACCGACACGCTGCTCAGCTCGCCGCCATCGACCGCGCGGGTCACCCTACCGGTCACGGTGCCGGTCTCCTGGGCGGCGGCGATGGCTGGGATAGCGAGGCAAACGAGAGCGGCAATGGCGTAGGCGAGACGGGCGGGGAGGGGACTCCGGAGTGGCGCTGACGAATTACGTCGCATACCTGGCATCCTATTGTTGGGGCGACGGGACGCGGTCCGCCGAGCGGCGGACTGCCGACTTCAGGGGTTACGACTTCGTCGGGGGAAGTACAACAGTATACGAAATTGTAGTGGTCGCCAAGAGCGTTCGATCCGAGCGATCGTGTCGAAGCGGTTACTCCCTCAGGCCGGTTTTCCTTCCGGCGCCCGCTGATACGCGTCCACCTCGTCCAGAAGAGAGCACCAGCCCGAACGCCTGGGCCCCGCCGCCGACCACGACCGTCCATCGAAGCCCCAGGTATGAAGAAGAATTCACGGCAGACTCACGATGGCTTGGTGCGCGCCAGGTAAACTGGCCTAGAGCGAGCAGGGGCTTCCCGCGGCTTCCGTCGCGGCCGGCCCGCGCAACCACCGACAGGAAAAGGACTCACCATGACCGCCGCCACCCGCCGGCTTCTCGCCTGCTCCGCGCTCGCGCTCGGCGCCTGTGGCGGCCAGGAGGCCGCTCCGCCTCCGGCCACGGACGCCGAAGCGCCGTCGCCCGGCGCCGCTGCCCCGAGGGCCGCGGCGACGGGCAGCGCGACCGTCATCGAGATCAAGGCGATCACCGACGAGAAGGGAAACCGGTTCGAGCCGAATGAGGTCGAGGCCAGGCCGGGCGAGGTCCTCCGCATCGTGCTGGTGAGCGGCGTGCACAACCTCAGCTTCCCGGCCGACAAGAATCCCGGTGCCCAGGGCCTCCCCGGGCCCAGCGACCAGCTCCAGTTGCCGGGCCAGACGCTCGACGTGCCGATCTCGTTCGGCCCCGGAGAGTACGCCTTCCAGTGCGACCCGCACGCGGCGCTCGGCATGACCGGGAAGCTGA
>CAYPAE010000323.1:0-2231 GCA_964408595.1 uncultured Gemmatimonadaceae bacterium
GACGCTCGGCTCGGTCGAAGGCGTCGTCCGCGTGGTGCCATGCGTCCGTGGGCGCGAAGCTCCTGCCGTCGGAAGCGAGGACGGACACGCGGGCCGGCATGGGAGCGCCGCCTGCGTCGGTCACCGTCAGGCGCAGGGTTCCGACCGGATTGAGATGGCGCCGACGCTCCACCCGCACCTCTCGCCGCGCTCCGCTGAAGAAATCGAGTACCCACAGCGAGGTGTTGCCCTTCTCGTTGCTCACGTACGCGACGCGGTCACCGGCGGGAGACCAGCGCGGGACGGTGGCGTCGAACTCGCCGTAGGTCAGCTGGAGCGGATCGCCTCCGTCGGAGGTCATGAGCCAGAGCTGGTTCCACTGGCGGCCGAGGTAGGAGGAGTAGACCACGCGGCGCCCGTCGCGGCTCCAGTCCGGCCTGGCCTTCCACGTGGTTTCCTCGTAGCGGATCTCCCGCCCGTTCCCGCCCGCTTTCGCATCGACTCGCCAGAAGCCGCCGGACCCCCAGATACGGCCCTGGTTGGAGATGAGAATCAGCTCGCGTCCGTCGGGGGCCCACGTCGGGGAGAAGTACTGGTCCTTCTTGTGGTAGTAGTAGCGCGGAAGGCCGCTCTCGCGCTCGCGGGTCACCCGGGCAGGCTCACTCGAGGCGCCACCCGCGCCCACCTCGACGACGAAGACGTGCCAGAGTCCCTCGTGTGCCGATGAGGTGTAGGCCACCCGGGTCCCGTCGGGAGACCATCGGGGCTCGATGTTGACCGCGCCGTTGGCGACCAGCGGCGACGACTGGCCGGACTCGAGATCGAGCAGCCTCAGCTCGATCGCGTCGTCCCGGTACGAGGCGTACACGACGCGGCGCCCGTCGGGCGACCAGTCCGGCTGGTAGTCGTAGCCGGGACCGTCGGTGATCTGGCGGGCCTCCCGGTCCTCGGGACTCTGGCGCCAGAGCGAGCCTTGCATCGAATAGATCAGCTCCCCGCCGTCGGGCGACCACGCGGCTCCGCTCGGGCCGGTGGTCACCTGGGGGATCAGCATCTCGCGGAAGTAGTACGGGTGGGGAGTCTTCACCTGGCGGAGCACGGCCGCGCGCTGCGCGTGGGCCGTCCCGCCGGCAAACGCCAGGCAGGCCGCCGGCAGCAAGACCCACCGGGCGCGGCTCAACGCCGTCCTCGCAGATACAGCGCGCCGCCCAGCAGGACGAACGCGCCGGCGCCGCCGATCACCTTCAGCCGGAAGAGCCAGGGCTCCTCGGTGCCGGCCGGAGGCACGGTCGCGATCACCATCGCGAGCAGCGTCAAGGACAGCCCGCTGAGCCCGATCACCGCCGCCTTGGTCCGGCTGCTCAGCGGCGCGCCGGACTCGGCGCCGCGCAGGCGGTCGGTGAGGTAGCAGAGGAAGAGGTAGATGTAGGGGATGAAGTAGACGAGGAGCATCGTATCGAGGATGACCAGATAGGCCTTCTCGACGGTGGTGCCCCGTCCCAGCACCGAGACCAGGAGGAAGAGCGACGCGAGCGACGCCTGCGTAAGGATCGCGACATACGGAGTCTTCCAGCGGGGATGCACCTTCCCGAAGGCGGGGGGAAAGTAGCGGTCGAGGCCGATCACGAACGCCACCCGCGCCGGTCCGGTGAGCCATGCGCCGACACCGCCGACGTTGCCGATCACGTACATCGCGGCGGCGGCCGGGGCGAGCCAGGCCAGCGCGATCCCGGCGTCGTTGGCCCCGGCGGCGAGCGCCTGGAGGGCCCCGGAGACGATGTTCACCTCGCCCGATGGGATCAACCACAGCACCGACACCGTGCCCGCGATGTAGAGGAAGGCGATCAGCGGCGCCGAGATCAGGATCGAGCGCGGCAGCGCTCGCCGGGGGTCGCGGATTTCGTCGCCGAGCACGGCGCAGAGCTCGAGACCCGCGTAGGCGAACGCGATCGACGCCCAGAGATTGAGCGATGACCAGTCACCCAGGTCGGGAACCAGCGTCTCGACCGTCATGGGCGTCGCGGGCGGCCGGGTGAATGCGGCATAAGTGCCGAGCGACACCAGCAGGATGCCGGGCAGGTACGTCCCGATCGCGCCCAGATTCTGGAGCCAGCGGCCGGTTCTGAGGCCGACGATGTTGAGCGCGACCGCGAGCCAGAGCGCGCCCAGCGTCGCCGGGAGCACGTAGCCCCAGCTGCTCTCCATCCCGGTGCCGCCCCGGCCGAACGCGTAGGTGCCCACCACCGCGGTGG
>CAYPAE010000323.1:2331-3457 GCA_964408595.1 uncultured Gemmatimonadaceae bacterium
AAGGACCGCTTGGTCCAGAAGTAGATCCCCCCTTCGTTCGGGTAGCGCGACGCCAGATGGCTAACCGCGAGCCCCTGCGGCACGAAGAAGAGCAGCCCCGCCAGCACCCAGAGCGAGACCGAGCTGGGACCCGCCGCCGCCGCGGTCGCGAACCAGCGAAGGCTCAGGACCGCGACGATGTTGAACAGCACCAGGTCGCCGAGCCCCATCGTTCGGGGGAGCGCGTGGACCGTGGTCTCCGGCGCAGCCATGGCGGTCGCCATCGGTCAGGCCCTCAGGTAGAGCCCGTGGGGATCGAGCACCTCTCGCAGCAGCCGAAGCTCCTCGCTGCCCGGAGGGTCCACGCCGAGCAGCGCGTCGCGACAGCGAAGCGGCCAACCGACGGCCGCACCCACCTCGTCGGCCGTGACGCCGGGGTAGAGCGCCGTCAGCACCAGCTCGCCGCTCTCGGCGTCGGGCTCGAGGATCCCCTTGTCGGTGATGACCCGGACCGGGCCGGCGCCCGGCATGCCCAGCTCGCTTCGGGTGTGGCCCCGCATGCGGTGGCCGGGGCTGGTGAGGAAGTCCACCGCCTCCGGAAAGGCGCGCCGGCTGAGCCTAGAGATGACCACGGTGCGGCGGGCGTGAATCGCGATCTCCGCGGCACCGCCACTCCCCGGGAGCCGCACGGTCGGGTGGTCGTAGCCGCCCACCACCGTCGTGTTGATGTTCCCGTAGCGGTCGATCTGGGCCCCTCCCAGGAATCCCACCTCGATCCGGCCGTTCTGGAGCAGGAACTGGAACACGTCGGCCATGCCGCAGACCATGAGCGAGCCGGTCACCAGCGACGGGTCGCCGATCGAAACGGGCAACCGCTCGGGCTCGGCGCCGACCGCCCCCGACTCGTAGATCAACACGAGGCGTGGCGCGTGGGTCGCGCGGGCGAGATTGCAGGCGAGATTGGGAAGTCCGATGCCAACGAATACCACTTCGCCGTCGCGGAGCTCGCGCGCGGCGACGGTGGTCATCATCTCGGCAGGTGTATAGCTCACGGCTGCCAGGCCGGTGTGTCATCCTGAGCGGAGCGAAGGAGCCGGAGCGGCGCCTTGCCTCCTTCGCTTCGCTCAGGATGACAATACCAGCCTGC
>CAYPAE010000324.1:0-3451 GCA_964408595.1 uncultured Gemmatimonadaceae bacterium
TGACCTGCGATCTCGACGTGCCCTCGGAGGCCGAGCTGGTGCTGGAGGGCTACATCGATCCCGCCGAGCCGCTCGTCCTGGAGGGCCCGTTCGGAGACCACACCGGCTTCTACTCGCTCGCCGATTACTACCCCAAGGTCCACGTCACCGCCGTCACCGCCCGGCGCAACCCGATCTATCCGGCCACCCTCGTCGGCCGTCCCCCGATGGAGGATTTCTATCTCGGCCACGCCACCGAGCGGATCTTTCTGCCGCTGCTCCGGCTCACGGTGCCCGAGATCGTGGACTACCACATGCCGGCGCCGGGGATCTTCCATAACCTGGTGTTCGTCGCGATCGACAAGCAGTATCCTGGACAGGCGTACAAGGTGATGAACGCCCTCTGGGGCCAGGGGCTCATGTCGCTGGCCAAGGTGATCGTGGTGGTGGACAAGGACGTCAACGTCCGCGATCCGGACGAGGCCTGGTGGATCGCGCTCAACAACATCGACCCCGAGCGGGACGTCCGATTCACCATGGGCCCGATGGACGTGCTCGACCACTCGAGCCGCGGGTTCACCTACGGCAGCAAGATGGGGATCGACGCCACCCGGAAGTGGAAGGAAGAGGGCTTCGAGCGAGAATGGCCCGGGCGCATCGAGATGGATGAAGAGACGAAGCGAAAGGTGGATGAGATGTGGTCGCAGCTGGGAATCCGGCTGGAGAGTCGGCGGTAGGCCATGAACGACCCTTCCGCCGTTCCGCCGTTCCGCCGTTCCGCCGAAGGCCAAACCTTCACCGGCGAGTCCCTCCTCGTCCGCTACGCCAACTTCGTCAAGCTGCCGCATACGCTCTTCGCGCTGCCGTTCGCGCTGCTCGGCGTGCTGGCGGCGTCGATGGTGTCGCCGGTCACGATCCGCACCCTGGCGCTGGTCGTGGTCGCCTTCTCCGCCGCGCGGTGGGCGGCGATGGGATTCAACCGCATCGCCGACCGCGCCTTCGACGCCCGCAACCCGCGGACGATGCAGCGGGAGCTCCCCCGCGGCGCAATCACGCTTTCGCAGGCCTGGGCGTCGGTGCTGGTGGCCGCGGCGATCTTCATTCTGGCCGCCGGCTCCCTCAACCGGCTCTGTCTCGTCCTGAGCCCGATCGCGCTCGCCTGGATTCTGACCTACAGCCTGGCGAAGCGGTTCACCTGGTGGCCCCATCTCTGGCTCGGCCTCAGTCTGGCGATCGCGCCCGTCGGAGGCTATCTCGCGGTGACGGGCCGGTGGAGCGAGCCGGCGTGGCCGCTCTTCGCGGTGGCCGCCGCCGTGGCGACGTGGGTGGCCGGGTTCGACATCTTCTACGCCCTGCCGGACGAGGGATTCGACCGGGGTGAGGGTCTTCGGAGCGCGGTCGTCCGCCTCGGCGAGTCGCGCGCGATCCTCCTGGCCAAGCTGCTGCACGGCGTGACCATTCCGGCGCTCGCGCTGTTCGGCTACGGAATGGGATTCGGCCCCTGGTACTACGCGGGCCTGATGGGGGCGGCCGCGATTCTGGCCTACGAGCACAGCCTGGTGCGCCCGGGCGACCTCTCCCGTCTCGACGCCGCATTCTTCACGATGAACGGCATCATGAGCGTCACCGTGTTCCTCTTCGCCCTGGTCGATCGCCTGGCCGGGTGAGCATCATGGCGGTCCGCCACCCCGTCGTCCTCGCCCTCACTGGCGCCTCGGGCGCGCCTTACGGCGTCCGCCTGCTCGAGGTCCTGGCGCGGAACAAGGTTCCCGTCTGGTTGATCCCGTCGGGGCACGGGATGCGCCTCCTCGAGGCGGAGTGCGGCATCGGGTCGCTGGAGGCGCTACGGGCCGCCACCGGCGGCGACTGGTCGTCAGTGACGTCGTTCCCCGACGGCGACCGGGGCGCGCTTCCCGCCTCGGGCTCCCAGCGGACGAGCGGCATGGTGATCTGCCCCTGCTCCATGGGCACCGTGGCCGCCGTCGCGGCCGGCACCTCGCGCTCGCTGGTCGAGCGCGCCGCCGACGTGACGCTCAAGGAACGCCGGAAGCTGATCCTGGTGCCCCGTGAGACGCCGCTCTCGCTGGTGCATCTCAGGAATCTGGTCAGCGTGACTGAAGCCGGCGCCGTGGTGATCCCCGCGGCGCCCGGCTTCTATCATCGCCCCACGCGGGTCGAGGAGCTGGTGGACTTCATCGTGCAGCGGGTGCTCGACCAGCTCGGCCTCGACATCGAGATCGCGCGCCGCTGGACCGGCGAGGCCGACGGCTGAGTCTCCATGCGCCTCGGCGTGATCTCCGATACGCACGGCCTGCTCCGTCCCGAAGTCTTCGAAGCCTTCCGGGAAGTGGATCACATCCTGCACGGCGGCGACGTCGGGCCGCCCGGGATCCTCGCTGAGCTCGGTGCGATCGCGCCGGTGACGGCGGTGTACGGCAATACCGACGGCTGGGACCTCCGGGCACAGCTCCCGCAGGTCGCGACGCTCCAGCTCGACGGCTTCGAGATCGTGGTCACCCACGGCGACCAGTTCGGCGTGCCCACGCCCGAGTCGGTCCAGGCGGCATTTCCCTCGGCGGAGATCATCGTCTTCGGGCACACCCACCGCCCGCTCCTCACCCTGGTGGACGTCGTGGTGACCGTAATGAACCCGGGCGGCGCCGGACCCCGGCGATTCAAGCTGCCCCCGTCGGTCGGCATCCTCGAGCTGGAGCCGGGGATCCCTCCGCGCGGCCGCCTCGTCCCGCTCGCGCCTTTCGACGAAGAGTGACGGCTGTCCCGATCCTTCTCGCGCTGGCGCTTCAGGCGGCGCCGCGCGACACCGCGCCCCTGCGGCTCGTCGAGTCCGTGCCCGCCGCCCCCGCCTCGAACGGGGCGACGCTCGGTGAGCCGTCGGCCCGCATCCGCACCGGACAGGGAGTTGCCTCGATCTGGCTGCTCCACACCCGGGACTCGGCGTTCGTCGTCGCCCGGGTCCCTGACTCCACGTACTACTGGGGCGACGACCTGGTGATCAGCCTCGACGTCTCGGGCGATCGCGGTCCTGTGCCGGGCCACGACGATTTCCAGTGGTACTTCCGGCGCGCGCTCGACAGCAGTGTGATCTATCGAGGGCGTGCCGGCCGGTGGGAGGCCCCGAGGGGCGATCCCGATTGGCGGCTCGGCGCTTCGCGCGAAGGTGGAGGATGGACGGTGAGCGGGCGAAGCGACGGTGCGGGGTGGTCGCTGGTGCTGCGACTGGACGCGGCATGGCTCCAGGGAGAGGCGGGCCGGCGGCCTGGTATCGCGTTCCGGGCCTACGACGACAGTCCAGGAGGCTGGTTCGTGTGGCCCGCCCGCGCTGACGGACGGCAGCCTGTCAGCGTCGAACGGGTTCCCGATCTCTGGGGGATTGTCGAGGGCTTGTCACCCTGAACGAAGTGAAGGGGGCATGAGCTGGGTCATGCCTCCCTCGCTCCGCTCAGGATGACAC
>CAYPAE010000325.1:0-3446 GCA_964408595.1 uncultured Gemmatimonadaceae bacterium
GATGGGTGAGAAGGGAAGACGCCGTTCCCTGCCGAATGCTACTTCCGGAGCCACCGGAAGGCAGCCCCGGGGGGAGATGCCGGTGGGCGCCGGAAGGTCGCGGGGCAGGTGTTACATCGTGTGTCATTCTGAGCGAAGCGAAGGAGGCATGCCCCGGCTTCGGCTCCTTCGCTTCGCTCAGGATGACAGGTGGCTCACTCACGGGCTGTGTACCTGCCCCGCTGCCCCGCTGCCCTGCTGCCCCGCTGCCCCGCCTACCTGTCCGCCCGCCTCCGGAACGCCTCTCGCCCCGCGCTGACCGCGAGCCAGGCGCAGATCACGCCGAAGACGTAGGCGGTTTCCCTGGGCAGCACGAAGAAGAGAATCCCCAGCGCGACGAAGATGGCGCTGAGCGGGATGAAGACCGACCGGCGGGCATTGCTGGCGATGGTCCGGAGCGCCAAGGCGGCGCGCCGCCGGGCCTCGCGCGGGCTCCGGCGGTATCGGGCGGTGGCGATCTCGGGGTCGCTCCGGGTGAGGGCGGTGGGCAGCGCCACGCTGATCCGCCGCGGGCCCCGGAGCGGCCGGCGCCGTACCTCGCGGCTCCGGCCGATGTCCAACCGGAACTGCCGCTCCATCGCGTCGGCCAGCCCGGGGTCCTCCACCAGCACGTCGAGCTCGTAGTTCCCGATCAGGCTCGACGGGTTGAGGTTGCTGGAGCCGATCCGGACCCAGCGCCCGTCGGCCACGATCGTCTTCGCGTGCAGCATCGGGCCGTCCCACTCGTAGATCCGTGCGCCGCTCCGGAGCAGATCGCGGTACCCGATCCGGGACAGGTTGCGGATCAGCGGCAGGTCGCTCGATCCGGGCACCAGCATCCGCACGTCCACACCGTCCCGCGCCGCGTCGCGCAGCGCCTGGAAGAGGCGCGGCGGCGCCACCATGTAGGCGTCGGTGATCCAGAGGCGCTCCACGCTCCCGGCGGCCAGCAGCTCGATCACCCGGAAGGCCCGCTCCCGTCCCGGCTCGCCCATGATCACCCGCACCTCGCCGTCTCCCTCGGGGGTCACCCGGCCCGCCGCCTCTTCGGCGGGAAGCGCCTTTCCGGCGACCGACCAGGTCCGCGCGAAGGCCTGGTCGAGCACGGCGGAGGCGGGGCCGCCGATGCGCACCGCGGTGTCCCGCCACGGCCGGATCCGGTCGGCGTCGCCGGTCCACTCACATCCGATGCACAGGCCGCCGATCACCGCCCCGGCGCCATCGGCCACCACGAGCTTCCGGTGGTCGCGGGAGAAGTTGGTGACGAGGCGGAGCGGGCGGAGCGGATGGAAGGAGCGGACCTCGGCACCGGCCCGGCGGAGGAACCGCCACAGCTTTTGCGAGGTGAACATCGAGCCGATGCCGTCGTAGAGCACCCGCACGCGGATTCCTTCCCGCGCCCGGGCCGCGAGCGCCTCCGCGAAGCGCCAACCCTCCGTGTCGCTCCGGATGATGTAGTTCTCGAAGTGGATCCAGCGGGACGCGCGCGCGATCAGCTCCAACATCGCGGTGTAGGTGTCGGGCCCGTCGATCAGCAGCTCGACCTGGTTGCCGGGGATCGGTCGTCCTCCGGCCGCGCGGTTGATCGCGCAGGCGACCGACTGCGTGTCGGCCGCGGGCCCGGTCACGTCGGGCCGAGCCCGAGGACTCGCTCGTGGGGGCGGAGCGCGGCCAGCACGAACGCGATGTGCTCGTCGAGCGACACGCCCAGCTCGGCCGCTCCCTGGATGACGTCCTCCCGGCTCACGCCCCGGGCGAACGCCTTGTCCTTGAGCTTCTTCTTTACGCTGGAGACCTCGAGATCCTGGAGGCTTCTGGAGGGCCGGACGAGGGCGCACGCCACCAGGAAGCCGCAGAGCTCGTCCACCGCGAAGAGCGCCCGGGCCATCTGCGTCTCGCGCGGCACGCCGGTGTAGCTCGCATGGCCCAGGATCGCCCGCTGCATCGGCTCGGGGAGGCCGCGCTCCGCCAGGATCCGCACCCCTTCGGCCGGGTGCTCGTCGTGGGCGGCATGCGCGGCGTTGGGGAAGCGCTCGTAGTCGAAGTCGTGCACCAGGCCGACGAGGCCCCACGCCTCCGGATCCTGGCCCTCGCGCTCGGCCATCGCGCGCATCGCGATCTCGACCGCGTACATGTGCTTCCGGAGGGCGTCCGAGGCGGTGTACTCGTGCAGCAGCGAGAGCGCTTCGGGGCGGGTGAGGGCCATGGGAGGATGAGTCGGAAGTCGGGGCTACGCGCCCACCACCGCCGCGGTCAGCGGCACCCGGCTCGCCAGCTCGCCGTCGAGGCTGATCTCGAAGGCATACTGGCCGGGCCGGGGGAGCGGGATGTCGAACACGAGAACCGCGCCCGCCTCCACGTCCACCACCCCCGCCGGCGGCTCGCCGAACTGCACCGTACCTTCGCCGCCGAGCAGCTCGGTACCGGCCTCGTCCACGAACCGGATGCGAATGGTGTGAATCCCGATCTCGGTCCGGCGGCCCCGCACCCGGAGGACCAGGTGGGTGCGGGGGCAGACCGCCGGGAACTTGGTGAGCCAGACGTGCTGGAAGATGCCCAGCACGCTGAGCTTTCCCTGCTGGTCGATCAGGGCGTAGTCGGCGGTCAGCGCGAAATCGAGATGCAGGTCAGGACACCCGGATGGAGGTGATCACGTCGTTCTGCTTGATGCCGTTGACGACATCCATCCCCTGGCGGACCTGGCCGAACACCGTGTGAACCTTGTCGAGATGGGACTGCGGCGAGTGGCAGATGAAGAACTGGCTGCCGCCGGTGTCCTTGCCCGCGTGCGCCATGGACAGCGTGCCGGCGACGTGCTTGTGGGTGTTGAGGTGGGTCTCGCACTTGATCTTGTAGCCCGGCCCGCCGGTGCCCACCCGCGGATTGCCGGGCTCCTTCGAGAGCGGGTCTCCGCCCTGGACCATGAAATTCTGTATCACCCGGTGGAACCGGGTGCCGTCGTAGAACTCGCTGTTGGCGAGCTTCTGGAAATTCGCCACGGTGTTGGGGACCTCGGTATCAAAGAGGTCCGCCACGATAGTGCCCTTGCTGGTCTCGATGGTAGCCGCCTTTGCCACGCGCTGCTCCTCAGAGGGTGGGTCGGAATCTAAGCTAGCGGGTAGGGAGCTTCACGTTGCCATCGGTGTCACCCTGAGCGGAGCGAGGGGGCCGGGGCGTGGCTTCGGCTCCTTCGCTTCGCTCAGGATGACAATTTGGCTGAAACGGGTGAGGGAACGGGTGCTCTGTTGCCCATCCTCGGTGACACCTGCTGCTCCCAGTCAGCCAGCGTCGCCGCCGGAAGGCTGCAGCTGGTGCCGGTGCACGCGTAGCCTCGCGTCCCCGATCCGGCCGCCAGCATTCCCGCGAGCGCCGGCGGCAGCGTGCCTGCCGCGGCTTGCGCCGGGGTGAGCCGCTGCACCACTCGGCGG
>CAYPAE010000326.1:0-3445 GCA_964408595.1 uncultured Gemmatimonadaceae bacterium
TGGCAGCAGCGCACGCTGCGTCAGCGAACGGGCGGCGGGCTGCTTCCCTGATTCCGGTCGAACAGTCCTGCTATCAGAGCAAGCCCGCAGTCGCGAAGCTCACATATCGGTCTCCGGCGATCACCACGTGGTCGTAGAGCGGCAGATCGAGCAGCCGTCCGGCTTCCGCGAGCTGCCGGGTAACCGCGCGGTCCTCGGCGCTGGGGGTCGGATCGCCACTCGGGTGATTGTGCACCACGATGATGCCCGCCGCCGCCTCGGCGATGGCGGCGCGGAACACCTCCCGCGGATGCACCAGCGAGCTGTTGAGGAGCCCTCGGGTGATGAGGACTTCGCGGAGGACTTGGCTCTGGCTATCCAAGGCGAGGAGGTGGAACTCTTCCACCTGAAGGTCGCGCAACCGCCCATCGAAAAGCCGCACCACGTCCTCGGGTTCCCGGATTCGCGGCGCGGGCGGGCGCTCCTCACGTGCGAGCCGGGCGCCCAACTCGAAAGCAGCCAACAGCCGGGCGGCCTTGGTGGGACCGATTCCTTCCGCTCGCAGCAACTCGGCGCGCGGCCGACACGCGAGTCGCCGGAGCGAGCCGTCGCTCACTTCCAGCAGCGCGGCGGCGACATCGAGCGCACTGCGCCCCCCGCGTCCGGTCCCGACGATCACCGCGAGGAGCTCCGTGGCGGTCAGGACCGCAGGGCCAAGGGACCACAGTCGCTCGCGAGGTCGGTCGGTATCGGGGAGCATGCTGATCGAGCCGGGCACGCAAGAACATACGCCGGCGCATTCGCAGGGCAGGTGTCGTTCTTCCGCGCTCGGCGGAAAACTCACGCGAGTGCTGGCATCCGCTAATTCGCCTGGCCGGGAGTCGAGCAGGAATACTCCTCTGCGCCCGTAACGAGCCGGTCCCCGCAAGCGCGATCAGCACAGCACCGACCAATCTCAGGTTCCCCCCAGAAGCGCGGCGGCGAAGTCAGCCGCACCGGCGAACCGGTCGTCCGGTCGCTTCGCCAGCGCCTTCAAGACCGCGCGCTCGACCGCGGGCGGTACGGCAGGACACGCGGTCCGCACCGGGGGCACAGCGTCCGCCATCACGCGGGCGAGCACCGCCCCCCGCGTGGCACCGGTGAACGGCGGCATGCCGGTCAGCATCTCGTAGAGCACGCAGCCGAGGCTGTAGATGTCGCTCCGGCCGTCGATCTCCACGCTTCCTCCCGCCTGCTCCGGGCTCCCGTAGGCCGGAACTCCGAGGAGGACCCCCGAGGCCGACAACCGCTCTCCCCCGGCTGTCTCCAGGGCGCGGGCGATCCCGAAGTCCGCCACCAGGGCATGGCCCGACTCGAGCAGGATGTTTCTCCGGCCGGATGTCGCGATGCACGATGCCTTCTTTGTGCGCGTATCCCAGGGCATCGGCCACCTCGCGCGCGAGGTGTACCGCGTCCGCGATCGGGAGCTGCACCTCCCGCTCGAGTCGCTGGCGGAGTGACTCGCCGCGGACGTACGGCATCACATAGAAGAGCCCCTGGCGACCGTCGGGAAGCACCAGCGTTCCCGAGTCGTAGAGCGGCAGGATGTGGGGGTGGTGCAGCCGGGCGAGGATTGCGATCTCGCGGGTGAACCGCTTGGCGTCCGATCCGGAGGCGATCTCGGGTTTGAGGATCTTGAGCGCGACGGCGCGATCGTGCTTGCGGTCACGTGCCAGATACACGGTCGCTGCCGCTCCGCGCCCCAGCTCGCGCTCCAAGGCATACCGGTCGCCGGCTTCGGCGGTGCGTTCCTGCCCCTTCCCTTGTCGCCCCGCCCGCTCCCCGCCCATGCGCTCGACCAGCGCCACCAGGCCGGTCGACGGCGCTCCCGGCACCTCCTCCCTCACCCGCGCCTCGTAGTCGCGCGCCTGCCGCAGCGCGCCGGCCCAATCTCCCGCCTCGGCCAGTGCGCGGACCAATCCGATGGCGGCCCGCTCGGCCAGGGGATCCGTAGAGGCGATCTGGCGCCACAGGTCGATCTCCGCCGTGTGACGCCCCAGTGCATGCGCTTCTCCCGCCAGCTTCCGAAGCGCCTGGGCGTGCTCGCCGGAGAGACGCGCCCGCTCCTGCTCGGCCCACCGCTCGAACTCCGGCGCGTCGGCGAGGTAGAAGCCGTCGAGAAAGGGGCCCCGGTACGCCGCCACCGCTCGCGCCGGATCACCGGCCGCGATCGCCCGCCCGAACTCCACCACGTCCGCGTGGACGACCTCGAGGTTCAGCCGGAGCGGGTCGGTGCCCTGGAACAGCTCCTCCGGCACCTGTTTCCGCATCGAGTAGAGCAGTTGCTCCAGGGCGTGGCGGGCATTCTCGGAGGAGCTCTCCGACCAGAGATAGGCGAGGACCTTGTCGCGGGTAAGGCCCCGCTCGCCCGCGACCGCGAGCAGGGCGAGGAGAGCAAGCCGGCGGCGTTGGGGGATCACCGCGTTCCCGGCTGTGTCCGTGAGAGCCAGACCCCCGAATGTCCCGAACCGGAACATGAGCGACCGCTGAGGAGGGAGTGAGGAGGGCATGAGCCTCGACGACTATAGTGGCCCCGCAGTTCGGAGCGGGCAAGCCGCGCCGACCCGCACCACCCAACCGGAGGCTGCCATGCGCGCCAGGATCCCGATCGAGCTCGTCGTCTCCGCGGCCACCCTGCTGGTCGCGTGTAATTCCACCACCGGGCCGGAATTGCCCCCACCGGACGACACTGGGATGATCTCAGTGCTCACCGTCGCGCCGAGCACCGCCACGATCGACGGCGGCCGGTTCGTGAAGCTCACCGCGAGAGTGATCGGGCAGGCTGGCGTGGGCGCGGCCCCGCCCGCCGTGACCTGGTTCAGCTCCGATACGAATGTCGCGACCGTTCATGCCGACGGCCTGGTCGAGGGACGGAAGGCCGGTCGGGTCCAGGTCGTAGCTACCTGGCAGGCGGCCCGGGGCTCGGCACTGGTAACCGTGCTGAACCCGGTGAGAAAGAAGCCCTCCATCCCGTGCCAAGAGCCGGTTCCGACGGCCGAGAGCGACGAGATGAAACTCATCTCCGGCGGGAAGTGCTGACGGAAAGCGCGGCTCCCGGGAAGCGCACGACCCTCCAGTCTCGCGACCGGAGGGTCGTAGCGTGGAACGGGCTGCGGGGTCGCTACTTCTTCACCGCGAAGACCCTGGTTTCCACCGAGTCGTCGCCCAGAAAGATGATCACCTTGTAGGTCCCCGGCTTCAGCCCCTTGGGCTGCGCCAGGTGGAACTTGGTGTTCTCGCCCGCCGGCGGGACAGGCTCCGAGGACTTCAGCAGGATCTCGCCGCTCTGGGACCGCCAGGCCGCGGTCAGCGTGCCGGCCCCGCCGGTGCCCTCGGTCCCTACTGAGACATACACGGTGTCCTGGGGAGCGAACTGAAACGTGGGCTCGGTGATCCTGTTACCGGGCCCGATCTGTCTTCCGATCAT
>CAYPAE010000327.1:0-3444 GCA_964408595.1 uncultured Gemmatimonadaceae bacterium
CGCTGGAGGACGCCGCGCCGAGCGTCCGCGACCGGGCGATCCGCCTGGCCGCGCGGTACGTCGAGCCGGCGGTGCTGGGCGATCTGGTGGCCGACGGCGAGAATGCCGTGCGGCGGAACGCCGGGCTCAGCGCCCTGGAGCGGCAAGGCCCCTACGCGGTGCCCCACCTGGTCGCGATGCTGCGCCGCGACGACCCCGAGCTGGTGCTGTTCGCGCTGCAGAGCCTCTCCCGCATCGGCTACGCTTCGGCGGGCCCGGCGATCCTCCCCCTGCTCGACCACGCGGATCCGAACGTCGCGCAGGCCGCCATCGAGGCCGTGGGCAAGCTCCGCGTGCGGGAGGCGGTGCCCGCGCTCTGCGGGCTGCTCCAGCGCGACCTGTGGCTCCAGCTCGCGGCGATCGCGGCGCTGGGAGAGATCGGCCATCCGGGCGCCGTCGGCCCGCTGATGGCGTTCGTGCCCGACTCCGTGCTGGCGGAGCCCGCCGTGCAGGCGCTGCGTCGCATCGCGGCGCCCGAGTCGCTCGAGCCTCTCCTCCCGCTCCTGTTCGCGGTGCGCGAGCGGGCGCTCCGGGATCCGCTGCTGCTCGCCGTCGCGGTGGTGATCGAGCTGCACCCCGACCCCGCGCCGGCGATGGACCGGGTGGCGCGCGATGTCGTGGTGGATGGCGGCAACCTGGTGGCGTACCTCGGCCACTTGTTGGCCGCGGCCTCGGACGCAGAGGACGGGGAAGAGACCGAGAGCCTGCTCCGCGCGGCGGCGACGCTGGTCGCGGCCGGCGGCATCGCCGAGCTGCAGCCGATCCTTCTCGCCCGGCTGGCCCAGGACGCCATGGCGCAGTGGATCGAGGGTCTGCTGAGCCGCTTCCCGGAGCGGATGGCTCCGCGGCTGCACGCGCTGCTGGAGCATCCCGATGCCGAGGTGCGGTGCGGAGCGCTCCGCGTGGGGTCCTTCGGGCCGGGCGACCTGTCGGCCGTCGTGGCTCACCTCAGCGATCCCCAGCTCGCGGTGCGCGCCGCGGCCTGCCTCGCGCTGGGACGAATGGGCCTCGACGCGGTCGCCCCGCTCCTGCTGGAGCGCCTTCGCCGCGGGGACCCGCCGGAGCAGGCGGCCGCCGCCCAAGGCCTGGCCCGGCTGTCGCCCGAGGCCCTGGGCGAGCTCTACTCCTGTCTCGAGCCCGGCACCGCCGAGCCCATCGTCGTGGAGGCGCTCGCCATTCTGGCACGGACGCCGGTTCCGGCGCTGGAGCCCTGGGTCCTCCAGCTCACCGAGTCGCCGAGCGCGGCGATCCGGCTGGCCGCGCTTCGCGCAGCCGCCCGCATAGCCGGCGCCCGGTCGGAGGTCGTTCTCCTTCGCGCCCTCGCCGACCGGCACCAGCCGATTCAGACCGAGGCCCTGGAGCTGCTGGTCCGTCGCGGTGGGGAGCGGTCGGTCACGACGCTGGTAGCCCTGCTGGGGACCGCCGATTCGCTCCGCTTCCACGTCATTCGCGCGCTGGGGCATTGTCGCGCGCAGGCCGCGGCCGCCCGCCTGCGGGATCTCTACCCGGAGTGCGGCCCGCACGAGCAGTTTCAGATCGTCTGGTCGCTGCTCCGGATCGCTCCGCCGTGGCTCGCCGAGTTCCTCCTCCTTCGTCTGGCGGAACCCGTTCTCGACATGCGCCGCGCCGCCGCGCAGGGACTCTCGGAGGTGGCCGGCTTCGACCACCTCCCGGTGCTGCTGACGCTCGCCGAGGACGCCGACTGGGACGTCCGGAACTCCGCGGCCCGCGGGCTGGGCCGGCTGGGGACGGCGGAGGCGCGGCCCGCGCTGCTCACGCTCGCGCGCGACGTGGAATCGGTGGTCGCGGCCACGGCGCGGGCGGCCCTGGAGCAGCCCTCCCGACACGCCGCCTCTAGCGCCGGGTGACGGCGTTCCAGCCGGCCGACCTCAAGCTCCTGGGAGACCTGATCCAGGAGCGGTTCGGCCTCACCTTCGACGGAGTGCGCCAGGAGATTCTGGCGTCGCGCCTGCAGCCCAGGCTGCGCGAGCTCCGCATGGAGTCCCCCCGCGCCTACTACGAATACCTCCGCTTCCATCCGCAGCGCGACGTCGAGTTCGACCGGCTGCCGGCGCTGGTCACCAACAACGAGACCTACTTCTTCCGCGAGACCCGGCAGTTCGAGATTCTGATCGATCACGTTCTCCCGGAGCGCCGCGCGCTGGCGCCGTTACGGCCGCTGCGGCTGCTGTCGGCGGGATGCTCCTCCGGAGAGGAGCCGTATTCGCTGGCGATCGCGCTGCACAACGCCGGGCGGCCCTCGGCGGGGAAGTCCTGGGAGATCGACGCCTGCGACCTCAACCCGGAGCGGATCGCCCGGGCACGGGAGGCGCTCTACGACGAGACGTCGCTGCGGGCCTGCGACCCCGAGACCAGGCGGCGGTACTTCACGGTCGAGGACCACCGGTTCCGCCTCAAGGACCGGTACCGCGCCGGGCTCCGCTTCTTCCAGGCGAACCTGCTCGCCCCGGGGTTCACCCTGGACCACGGCGCGTACGACGTCATCCTCTGCCGCAACCTGCTCATCTATTTCTGCGACTCCGCGTTCGAGCGCCTCATCGGCCTCTTCGCCCGCTCCCTGGTCCCGGGCGGCTACCTCTTCCTCGGGCATTCGGAGTCGCTCTTCGACCGCGCCACCGAGTTCGTGCCGGTGGTCGTCGGCGGCTCGGTCATCTACCGGAGGCCGCCGCCGCGATGATCCGGATCTTCATCGTGGACGACTCCGCCTTCGTCCGGCGGGCGCTGACGCGCGTGCTCGGCGACGAGCCGGGCTTTCGCGTGGTGGGCGAGGCCGAGTCGGGCGCCGAGGCGCTGCGGAAGATCCCCGCGGCCGATCCCGACTTCGTCACGCTGGACGTGGCGATGCCGGGCATGGACGGCCTCCAGGTTCTCCCCGCCCTCCTGCGCTGGAAGCCGTCGCTCCGAGTGTTGATGCTCTCGGCACACACCCGGGAGGGCGCCACGGCCACCGTGACGGCGCTGGCGGCCGGCGCGGTGGACTTCATCGACAAGACCGCCTTCAGCGTGATGGATCTGGAGCTGTTGCGGCGGGAGGTGGTGGATCGGCTGGAGGCGCTGGCTCCGGGAGTGCGTCCCTGGAACGGCGCCGCTCCACCCGAGGCCACCGCGGGTCCGACCGCGCCGCCCGATCTGCGCGGGTGCGAGCTCTGCGTGATCGGCGCCTCGACCGGCGGCCCTGCCGCGGTTCAGCGGATTCTCCAGCGACTGCCGGCGCGCTTTCCGCTCCCGGTCGTGGTGGTGCAGCACATGCCGTCGGGATTCACCGAGGCGTTCGCCCGGCGGCTGGATTCGTTGAGCCGGCTCCGCGTCACCGAGGCGGTCGAGGGGCATCGTCTGGCAGGGGGGGACGTGGTCATCGCTCCCGGCGGCCGGCACCTCCGCGTG
>CAYPAE010000328.1:0-3442 GCA_964408595.1 uncultured Gemmatimonadaceae bacterium
GGGCGAGGTGGACGTGAGCCGGTCGGTGTCGCCCGATGGGCACTATGTCTGCAAGACGATCGTGACCCCCGCAGGCCGCAAGTTCGTCGAGCGGGTGCGGCTGTTCGAGCCGGCGCAGATCGCCGCGATGCTGGGCGACGCCGGCATCGACGTGCGCCACCGCTTCGGCGATTATGACGCGGCGCCGCTGCGCGCCGGGTCGCCGCGAACCATCCTGGCAGGCTCGGTCGCATGACCTTCCGGTTCGTTCCCACTCCGCTCGACGCGCCACTCACCTTGCCGCCGATCCGCGCCGGCGGTCTCGACCCCGCGCTCGAGCCGGCATTCGTGCCCTCGGCCGCGCGGGACCGGGCGCTCGCCCGACTGCGGGAGCCCGGCGCTCTCGCCGTCACGAGCGGGCAACAGCCGGGGCTGTTCACCGGGCCGCTTTATACAGTGCACAAGGCCCTCTCCACGGCGGCCCTCGCCCACGTGCTCGAGCGGCAGTGGGGACGTCCGGTGGTGCCGATCTTCTGGATCGCCGGCGACGACCACGACTTTGCCGAGGCCAGCGCGACCTCGTGGCTCACCGCGGACGGCACGCTCGCCTCCGCCTCGCTGCCGCCCCGCCCGCCCGACGCCCCGCTCACGCCGATGTACCGCCAGCCGCTGGGCGAGGCCGTCGCCGCGGCGCTCGAAGCGCTCGGGTCCAGCCTGCCGGCCTCCGAGTTCCGCGACGAGACCCTGGCCTGGCTGACCCGGCACTACCGTCCCGAGGCCACGGTCGCGGCGGCATTCTCCGGCGCGATGGCCGAGCTGCTCGCGCCGGCGGAGATCGTGTGCTTCGACAGCAGCCACTCGTCGGCGAAGAAGGCGGCCGCGCCGCTCATCCTCGGCGCCCTGGAGCGGGCCGCCGAGATCGACGACGACCTCGAGCGCCAGGCGGAGCTGCTCGGCGACACCGCCCGGACCTCGGGTGTGGTACTGGGCGACGGCGCCGCGCTCGTCATGCTCGAGGGGCGGCAGGGCCGCGACCGGCTGGTGGCCGCGGACGGCGCCTTCGTGACCCGGCGCGGCAAGGAGCGCTTCGATCTCGCCGCACTCCGGCGGATCGCCGAGACCGAGCCGACTCGTCTCTCGCCCAATGTGCTCCTCCGTCCGGTGATCGAGAGCGCGCTCCTTCCCACCGTCGCGTACCTCGGCGGCCCGGCGGAGCTCCGCTACCTGGCCTTGACCCCGCCCATCTACCGGCGCCTCGGCCTGGAGCCGCAGCGGCCGCTGCCGCGATGGTCCGGCGTGCTGGTGGAGCCGAGAGTGGACCGGATCCTGGAGAAGTTCGGAATCGAGCTGGAAGACCTGCTCGGGCCTCCGGGCGTGCTCGAGTCGAGGCTGGTCCGCTCCCAGCTCCCGCCTGAAGCGCTCGCCGCCCTCGAATCCATCCGCGCCGCCGTGGAGGCGGGGTACGCGGCGCTCGAGCGCAGCGCGACCGAGATCGACCCGACTCTCGTCCGTCCGGTGCAAGGCGCGCGGCACCAGGCCCTCTCCGGAACCCAGGACGTCGAGAAGAAGCTGGTCCAGCATCTCAAGCGCCGGCAGGAGACCGAGCTGAGTCAGATCACCAGGGCCAGAACCGCGGTACTGCCCGGCGGGAAGCCTCAGGAGCGGGTACTGACGCTGGCGCCCTTCCTCGCCCGCTATGGGCCGGCGCTCGTCACCGACCTGGGTGAAGTCATCGAGTCGTGGTACGCCGGTGCCCTTGAAGGGGCGTCGGCGCCGTCTTAGACTCGATCTATGTCGGTGATCGCGCTCATCCTCCTGGTGGCGCTGCTCATTCCCATCATGGGCATCGTCGTAGATTCGCCGATCGGCCGCGCGCTCGCCCGCCGCCTGGAGGGGCCGCGGGAGGTTCCGCCCGGTCTCGAAGACCTCGCCAAGAAGGTGGATCTGCTCGAGGCCGAGGTGGACGACCTCACCCGCAGTGTGCAGGCGCTGCAGGACGAGAACACCTTCCTGCAACGCCTTCTGGCCGACTCCTCGTCCCGCTCGACCCTTCCACGGCCACCCGCCTGACCACCGCCGAGGGCCGCACGCCCCGGCCGGCGCTCAGGGTCGCGGCGGGGATCCTGCTCAGCCGGATCATCGGCCTCGTCCGCAACCGAGTCTTCGCGCACTACTTCGGCACCTCCGACGCGGCGGACGCCTTCAACGCCGCGTTCCGAATCCCCAACTTCCTGCAGAACCTCTTCGGAGAAGGTGTTCTCTCCGCATCGTTCATTCCGGTCTACGCGAGCCTCAGGGCCCGTGACCGCGAGCGCGACGCGGCCGCCGTGGCGGCCGCGGTGGCGGCCCTGCTCGCGCTCACCGTGTCGGTGCTGGTGCTGGCGGGGATCCTGCTCGCCCCCTGGCTCATCGCTCTCATCGCGCCGGGCTTCGAGGGCGAGAAGCGCGAGGCCACCACCCGGCTGGTGCGGATCCTGTTCCCCGGCGCGGGACTGCTGGTTCTCTCGGCCTGGTGCCTCGGCGTTCTCAACAGCCACCGCCGCTTCTTCCTCTCCTACGTCGCGCCGGTGGTGTGGAACCTGGCGATCATCGCCGCGCTCCTCGGGTTGGCGGACGGGATCGGGCAATACGATCTGGCGGAGATCGCGGCTTGGGGTTCGGTCGTCGGCAGCCTGCTCCAGTTTGCCGTGCAGTTGCCGACCGTACTCCGCCTCCTCGGTGGACTGCGGCCAGGGCCGCTCCTCGGCGAGCCGGTTCTGGCCGTCATCCGCAACTTCGTGCCGGTATTCGTGGGCCGCGGTGTGGTGCAGATCAGCGCCTACGTGGACACCCTGCTCGCGAGCCTTCTTCCCACCGGCGCGGTGGCGGCGGTCTCCTATGCGCAGGTGCTCTACACGCTGCCGGTGAGCCTCTTCGGCATGTCGGTCTCGGCCGCCGAGCTGCCCGAGATGTCGAGCGCGACCGGAACCGACGCCGAGCGGGCGGCGTATCTGCGCGGCAGGCTGGAGGCGGGGCTTCGGCAGATCGCGTTCTTCGTGGTCCCGTCGGTCGCGGGATTCGTCGCGCTGGGGGACGTCGTGACCGGCGCCCTCTACCAGTCGGGGGAGTTCACCCGCGAGATGACGCTGTACGTCTGGGCCATTCTCGCAGCGGCCTCGGTAGGCCTGCTGCCCTCCACGCTGGGCCGGCTTTACGCCTCGGCGTTCTATGCGCTCCAGGATACCCGGACGCCGCTCCGCATCGCGCTCATTCGAGTGTCCCTCGGCATCGCGCTCGGGTACGGGCTCGCGCTGCTCCTGCCCACGGCGCTCGGAATCGACTCGAGGTGGGGCGCGGCCGGGATCACGCTGGCCTCGGGGCTCGCAGCAGGGGTGGAGTACTTCCTCCTGCGCCGCGCCCTGGGCGCCCGAATCGGGCGGACCCGCCTGGGTTGGGGAGCGCTGGCGCGCCTTTGGGCAGCGGC
>CAYPAE010000329.1:0-3424 GCA_964408595.1 uncultured Gemmatimonadaceae bacterium
AGCCGGTCATCGTCACTCCCTACGAGACGCAATACCCGGCGCTGTCGCCCGACGCTCGGTGGCTCGCATACGTCTCGGATCACGCGGGGACCCAGCAGGTGTTCGTCCGGCCCTTCCCCGGGTCCGGCGAAGAGATCCAGGTGTCGCAGCAGGGAGGAAGCGAGCCGGTGTGGAGTCCGGATGGGCGGGAGATCTTCTACCGCGGCGTTGTCGGAGGACGGCTGGAGCTGGTCGCGGCCGAGGTGCGTACGGCCCCCGAGCTCGACGTCGCGTCCCGCCGGTCGCTCTTCTCCATCGATGACATCGCGGGGACCGCGCCGCACGCCAACTTCGATGTCTCGCCCGACGGGCGAACGTTCGCGATGGTGCGCCGGAGCCCGGCCACCCGCATCGTGGTGCTGCAGAACCTTCCCGAGCTTGTGCGCCACCTGCGCGAGGCGGACCCGCCCGCGCGCTGAACCTCATCCCGAGCGCAGCGAGGGACCTACCCGGCGGTCATCGAGACTCGCTCAGCAGGAGACCGCGAGCGAGATCGTCGAGCGATCCCAGCCGAACTCGCGCTCCAGCGGCACGATGAGCACGCTGGGCGTCGCGCGCACCCCGGCCGCCGCGAGCAGCGCGGGCTCGGTCAGGCGGCGCTCCGATGGGGAAGGGAGAAAGATTAGGCGGAGCGGTTGACAGCGGCAAACTACGTGTATATACTCCCAATTATGAGCCCGCTCGATCGCGCCATACTCGCCGAAACGACCAGCTGCACCTGCTTCAGCCTGCGGAAGGCCGCGCGGGCGGTGACCCAGCTTTACGACGACGCCCTTCGGCCCACCGGGCTCAGGTCCACCCAGTTCTCCCTGCTGGCGCAGCTCCGGTTGGCCGGCACGGTCAGCATGACGAGACTCGCCGAGGAGGCGGTCATGGACCGGACCACACTCGCCCGCAATCTCGCGGTGCTTCACCGGGATGGCTTCGTGCGAGTGCGCCCCGGAGAGGACGCCAGAGTGAGGGAGGTGGAGATCACCCGGTCGGGCGTGGCGAAGCTGGAGGAGGCCTTCCCCCGCTGGCGGGAGGCCCAGCGCTCGATCGGCAGGAGTCTGGGCGCCCGGCGGATGGATCGGATGCTGGCCGACCTGTCGGTCGCGGTCGGAGCGGCGGATCGGGCGTAGGCAGCCTTTCAGGGGCTGCCTACTTCTTGGAGAGATAGGTGTAGCTACACATAAGGAGGCCAGTGATGCTCGAAGTCGTCATTGCGCTCGGAGTCCTCGGCGCTCTGGTGCCGCTCTCCTACCTGGTGGAGGCCTTGCGCAGGCCGCCCGCCACGCCCACCTCGATTCCCTGGGCACCCGATGCTTCGGTGCGCTGGGTGACGGTCGACGGGACTCGACTGCGGTACATCGTCTCCGGTGGCGGCCCCGCGCTGGTCCTGCTGCACACGCTGCGGACCCAGCTGGATCTGTTCCAACGCGTGATTCCGGAGCTCGCTACCCGCTACCGGGTCTACGCGCTGGATCTACCCGGTCACGGCCACTCGGACATCCCGGCCGCCGACTATACGGCCGACCTCTTCATCGGTAAGATTGCGGGCTTCCTGGACCAGCTCGGGATCGAGCCGGCCGTGCTGGTCGGGGAATCGATCGGCGCAACCGCGGCGCTCGGGCTCGCCGCCCGCCATCATTCCCGGGTGCGGGGCGTGGTGGCGATCAACCCGTATGATTACGATCGGGGCCGCGGTCTCCTGCGGTCCTCGGCGCTCGCCCGCCTGCTCTTCTCGGTGAACGACGTGCCCGTGCTGGGCGGCACCGTGACGCGGCTTCGCCAGTACCCGATCGTGACGCGGGTGTTCGAGGGCGGGCTCCATCGGGTCGAGACGCTGCCCCGCCCGCTTGCGCTAGAGATGTACCAGGTCGGGAACCGGCGAGGTCACTATCAAGCATTCATGTCGCTGGTGCACCATTGGCCGACGTGGGAAGCCGTTCGGGAGCGGTACGGCGACATCGAACGCCCGGTCCTGCTACTCTATGGTGACCACGACTGGTCCCGCCCCGACGAGCGGGCGGAGACGGCGCGGCTGATTCCTGGTGTCGAGGTCCACACGGTGAAGGGTGGGGGCCACTTCCTGTCGTTCGATGCACCGGCGGAGACGATCGATCGAGTAGTGGAGTTCGTGGATCGGCTCCCCGCGGGGCGGGTCGTCGAGCGCTTCTCCGGCTGAGGGAGGTTCTATTACTGACGCCATCGTCGTCGGGTCGGGTCCGAACGGGTTCGCGGCCGCCATCACGCTGGCGCAGGCCGGGCTCAAGACCGTGCTTCGGGAGGCCCAGGCGACGGTGGGCGGCGGGCTCCGCTCCTCCGAGCTCACGCTCCCCGGCTTCACCCACGACGTCTGCTCCGCGGTACACCCCCTCGCCCTCACCTCCCCCTTCTTCCGCACCCTGCCCTTGGCCGACTTCGGCCTCGAGTGGATCCAGCCCGCCGCCGCGCTCGCCCACCCGCTCGACGACGGCTCCGCCGCGCTGCTCGAGCGGTCGCTCGACGCGACCGCCGAGGGACTCGGGCCGGGCGGGGGGGATTGGCGGCGACTGCACGCGCCGTTCGTGCGGGTCTGGGACGAGCTCTCCCACGACGTCCTGG
This sequence comes from uncultured Gemmatimonadaceae bacterium, assembly GCA_964408595.1. Taxonomy (GTDB): domain Bacteria; phylum Gemmatimonadota; class Gemmatimonadetes; order Gemmatimonadales; family GWC2-71-9; genus CAVVWJ01. Next base: position 2,626 of record CAYPAE010000329.1, read on the forward strand.
CGCCGCCGCTTCGGCCTCCGGGCCATCCGCTCATGATGGCGCGGTTCGGCCTCCGGGCACTCCGGTCCGCCACCAGCCTGGCGCGCGCGCTTCGCGGGACCCGTGCGAAAGCGCTCTTCGCCGGAAACGCGGCGCACTCGTTCCTGCCGCTCGACGCGCCCGGCACGGCGGCGTTCGGCCTCCTTCTCTCCATCGCGGGACACGCCGTCGGGTGGCCGATCGCGCGGGGCGGCTCGCAGCGAGTCGCCGACGCCCTCGCGGCGTACTTCCGCTCGCTCGGTGGAGAGATCATGACCGCCGCGCCGGTGGAACACCTGGACGAGCTCGAATCGGCGCGGCTGGTGCTGCTCGACCTGTCGCCCCGCCAGGTGCTGCGGATCGCCGGCGACAAGCTGCCCGATGGGTATCGCCGCGCCCTGGAGCGCTATCGGTACGGTGCGGCTGCCTTCAAGGTGGACTGGGCGCTGGATGGGCCGGTGCCGTGGACCGCGCCGGAGTGTGCCCGCGCGGCGACGGTCCATCTCGGCGGCACGCTGGAGGAGGTGGCGGCGTCGGAGGCGGCGCCGAGCCGGGGGATGGTGCACGATCGTCCGTTCGTGCTCTTGGTGCAGCCGACGCTGTTCGACGGCTCCCGGGCCCCGGCCGGGAAGCATACGGCCTGGGCGTACTGCCACGTTCCCAACGGCTACGCGCTCGACGTCTCCGGGCGGATCGAGCGGCAGGTGGAGCGGTTCGCGCCGGGATTCCGGGACCGCATCCTCGCGCGAAGCGTCCTGACCCCGGCCGATTTCGAGCGGCG
>CAYPAE010000330.1:0-3405 GCA_964408595.1 uncultured Gemmatimonadaceae bacterium
TCCTGGTTCTCCGCGGCGCTCACGTCGGCCATGAGGACGCGGAGATCACCCATCCCGTTCTCGTTCAGGTCCACGCCTTGCTCGAAGTTCCTGTTGACCACTTGACTCTCGGTCTCCCACGCGAGTTGAATTCCGCATGCGACTTCGTGTCTCCCTCGCCCCGCTGCTTCTCGCGGGCGCCCTCCCTCCCGCACTCCGGGCCCAGGCCACCGACTCCTCGCCCCTCGAGCCGCCCGACGCCAAGGTCGCGGCGCTGGAGGTCGCGCTCTACAATGCCCAGGCCAACGTGATCGAGGAGTCCGACACGGCCAGGGCGGTCCTCGGCACCCAGGTCCTCGACTCGACTCTGAGCGCCCTGCTCGGCCCGCAGCGCGTCGCACGCGAGCTGGTCCGCGCCGCGGCGGCCTCCGACTCAGCGCGGACCATCACCGGCGGGCTCCCCTGCAACGTCATCGTGGCCTGCGCGAGGTACGCGGCGCGCAGGGCCGGCGCGCGCTGGGTCGTCCTGGCCAAGGTGAGCAAGACGAGCAATTTGATCTGGCTCCTCACCGCCCAGCTGGTGCACGTGCCTTCCGGAGCGATCGTCCTCGACGATTCGACTGAGCTCAAGGGCGAATCCGACACCATGGTCCGCGCCGGAGTGCGGATCTTCGCGGAGCGGGTGGCGCGCACCGTTCGCGCCGGCGGCGTCGCGAACAACTTCCCCACTCCGTAAGGACCTACTACCCCAACTCCGCCAGCAGCTCCGCCGCCGCCCGCCGGCCCGAGCGCACCGCACCCTCCATCGTCGCGTTGAAGCCTTCCCCGCAGGTCGCCTCACCGGCAAAGTAGAGGGTGCCGGCCACCGGCTCGGCCAGGGTCCGGTGCGCCTCCGCGCCACCGACGCCGACGTAGGTGTATACACCCCGGGCGAAGGGATCGGACCCCCAGTCGTGGAAGTGCCGTGACTCCAGCCGGGCGCCGACGTCGCGGCGAGACATGCCGAGCGCGTGAGCCAACGAGCCGATGGCGAGATCCACGAGCTCCCGCTCCCCCACGCCGGCGAGCCGAGTCGCGCAGGGTCCGCCGGCCCAGCCGGTGAGTATCGGGAGGCTGGGGTCCGCGGGGGTCCACCAGGTGGGAACGGGTTGATCGTACGCGTGGAGGAAGCGCACGTCGTCCAGCGCACCGATCTCTTGCCAGAAGGGCTCCCGGAAGCCCAGCACGAGCTTCACCGCCTGCCCCATCTCGAGCAGGCGCATTGCACCGAGCTTCTCATCGAGTCGGGGCGAGAACCTCACCGCGGCAGGCTCGTCGGAGAGGGGATCGAACAGCGGCAGGGGAATCGCGATCACGACTGAGGCCGAGCGGAAGGTGAGGCCGCTGGCGGTCTGGACCTCCGCACTCCCGGGCCGCCAGCGCACCGCTCGCACCACCGCTCCGAGCCGGAGATCGCACCGCCCGGCGAGCCCCTTTGCCAGCGACTCGACCGCCCGGCCGACGCCGTCCGGCAACCGAAAACCGGAGGCTTCCGCCGGCTGAGTAGTCTCCACCTCGGCAAGCCAGCGGGTGCTGAGGCGGCTGGGGTCGGCGGCGTGGAACCCTTCCACGTATCGGAGGAGATGCGCCCGAGACTCGGCGGCCTCCGGCTCGTCGCAGCACTCGTCGAGCGCGGTAAGCAGCGAGCGATCGGCCCCGCGAAATCCGCTCGCCCGCCCTACCAGCTCGCGGGGGTTGTTCGGAAGATCGGAGAGATCCTGCCAGCCCGCCTCCACCCGCCGCAACTGTTTGCCGCGGGCTTCGACCAATCGCGCGCCGCCGCGAGCGAGCAGCTCGTGCACCGCACCGTCGCTGCCGACCCATTCGGCGCCCAGCTCGAAAGTGGCGCCACCCGGGCCAGGCTCGGTCCACACCCTGCCGCCGAGCCGATCGCGGGCCTCGAGCAACGTCACGGCCACGCCGGCCTCGACCAGCCGGTCGGCCGCCGCCAGGCCGGCCAGTCCGGCGCCGATTACGATGCTGTCCACGCGAACGATGCTTCAGGCGGAGAGCAGGTCGGCGTGCTCGGGATGCCGCTGGATCCAGTGGGCGACGTACCAGCAACTGGGGATGATCCGGAGCCCCTCGCTCCGCGCGTAGCCGACCGCTGCCTCGACCAACCGGGCGGCCACGCCCTTCCCGCGGTCGGCGGCGGGGACGTAGGTGCTGTAGAGCTCCAGCACGCCTGGACCGGCGGGATTGTAGGCGAGCACGGCGGTGCCGGACGCCAGGCTGGCGGTGAAGCGGCGGGCTTCGCGATCGTGTTCGACGGGCATGGAAGGGAGGCTAGTTCGATGCTGGCCGGATGGCCAGTCGGCGGGTTCAGTCCTCAGGTCGCCCCACGGGTTGCAGCAAGGCGCCGCCGCGACGTTCCGGCATGGAACACTGTCGCAAATCGGCCCTACGATGACGCAATTAAGGCCTTCCGAGGTCACGTGGTCGGGTGGCAGCATCGTATTTCCCGGAAATCAATCATTAGAACTCATAGGCTGCGGGGTGTGCAGGTTTTTCAGGAATGCGTCGGGGCGCTCCAGGTGGACTGAACGACCTCACGGGTGCGGGTTACGCGTCCGGGGGTAGAGAGTGGGCGGTTGGATTTGGGGAACGTGCAGGCGCGGATATTGAGAGGTGGCGTGGGTGGGGATGCAGCCCGATACTAGTCGGACGGCGCCCGAGAGAACCAGGAGGATCGCGCATGAGCGTGCTCAACTCTGAGATGAAGCGCCTGGTCGAGCGTCAGAGACTTGGCTTCGTTGCGACGGTCTGCCCAGACGGAACGCCGAACCTTTCCCCCAAGGGCACGACCGCCGTATGGGATGACGATCATCTCGTCTTCGCCGATATCCGCTCTCCCGGCTCCGTCTCCAACCTTCGGCACAATCCCGCGGTCGAGATCAACGTCGTCGATCCCCTTCTCCGCAAGGGGTACCGGTTCAAGGGCATCGCCCGTGTCCTCGGCGACGGCGCGCTCTTCGACGAAATCCTCGCGTTCTTTCGGAAGCGCGGTGTATCCAGTCCCATCAAGCACATCGTCGTGATCCAAGTCGAGCGAGCACTGCCCCTCGTCTCTCCAGCCTACGACTCCGGTGCAACCGAAGAGGAGGTTCGCGGTCGCTGGCAAGATTACTGGCGCTCGATCGAGCACGGCGACTCCACGCCCACGGGTGAGTGATGTCTCCGAGGGCGCAGCCTAACGAGCCGTCTTGCGGACGTTGCGACCGGGACGGAACTTCGTGCCGACCTGGCGGACGATGATCATCGGGGCGCTCACGTCGACAGGGTCGCATCCAGACGTTGCAGCGGACGTGCAAACGGCGGCGGCGACGCCCGAACGGGGCGATGCCTCAACGGGCCGCGAGTTGGCCTCTGAGCAGGTTGCACGGCCGT
>CAYPAE010000331.1:0-3401 GCA_964408595.1 uncultured Gemmatimonadaceae bacterium
CTCGACTCTGCCGTCGAGATCGGCCTCGCGGGGTGTCACTCCGTCTCCCGCGACACGGAATCGCACGTCGAGCGTGGGGTCGCCGGCCTCCCCGGCGAGCGCCTTCGCGACCGCTGCGGTGCCCTCGAGTCCGAGCGCTCTCCCCGCGAGGCGATACGAGGGCACCGAATCGAATGGGCGGGTCCAGCCATCGGCCCGCACCGAGCCCCCGAACATCCGTCCCCGAAGCACCAGGTCGGCGCGGCCCCGCTTCACGTCGGCTCGAAGGTCGAGGTCGCGGAGATCGGTCTCGCCCAAGCGGGAGCCGCGCAGCCGGAGCGACGCGCTACCGTCGGCGAGCGGAAGGGTCTCGCCGCGGAGGTCGGCCTCGATCTCACCGTTCACCACGCCGATCGGGGCCGCGCGGTGGAGCCGTGAGGGATCGAGGTCGCGCACCTCGCCGCGAACTCGATACACCGCCGGCGCGCCGCGTCCCACGACCGTCGCGCCCTCCAGCTCGATCGTCCCGGGGTCGAGCCGGGCGGCGAGCTGAGCCGTGACCAGCTGCCCGTCCGCCGAGGCGGTCGCCTCGAGCCGAAGGTCGCCATCCGGCGGCACGCCGGGATAGACGCTCGCCAGGTCGGCCAGCGCGAGCGGAAGCGCCTCCAGCCGGACGTCGAGCCGCTCCACGATCCGGGGGTCGTCGAAGCTTCTCGGCAACACGACGCGGCCGGCGATGTCGCTGCGATGACTCTTGATGCGGAGCGGGTCGAGGCGGATCTCCTCGGCTGTGGCGGCGCCGGCGGCCGCGAGATCGAACCAGAGCGGGGGCTCGCCGGGCGGCGCCATCGAGGCGCGAAGGGTGTCAATGGTGAGGAGGACCGGATCACCTACCACGAGATCGCGGCCGTAGAGGGTCAGGCCCCGCACCTGGGCCGTCGAGTCGGGGGTGAGCTGGGCCGCGACCTCGACGCGGCGGACCGTCAGCCGATCGATGACGAAGTCGCCCCCAGCGGAGCTGGTGTCGCCCGAGCTCCGGAGCGCGTTCGCGATGTCCCAGCCGTCTCGCTCCCTTCGCGCGACGATGCTTCCGCCGTCCACCACCAGCTCGCTGAGGCGGCGGTTCGGCCCACGAAGCCGGCGGGGGTCGTAGCGGACCCGGAGGCGCTCGACCAGGGCCAGCTCGCGTGATCCGCGGCGCAACCGCACCCGCTCGAGCTGTAACCCCGTGAGCCAGTTTCCGCTTACCCGACCGACCTCGAGGGCGTACCCGGGGTTGAGCGGGACCAGCGCGAGCAGCCGGCTGGTGGCCCAGGTGGCGACGGCGGGGACCTGGAGCACCGCAACGATCGCGACCACAAGAGTCAGGATCGAAATGCCTACGATGGCCAGCACCCGGGTCACACGGCGCACAATGGGGGACGGCATTGGGAACAATGGGGGGCTAATGGGCGGGGCGGCCATGACTTGCGTCACGGCCGCGGGGTTCGGTCGGCGCTCCGCTTCTGCTTGGCCGGCGGCTGGGGCCTAGCCGGTCAACTCCATTCGGCTCCGCAAGGACACTGGTGGCGTCCGGCGTGGCCGGTATCGCGGTAGCAGACGCATGAGTGGGTGTCATCACCGGTGCCATAGAGGCACACTCGGTCATGCGGGTTCCCACTTTCGATCCGCTCGATGTTGCGGGCGATTTCACGCAACACAGTGCTGCTGCCCCGCGAGACCTCGGTCCCGTTCACTCCACGATCTCCGAATCAGGGGTCGGCGGTGGAAGGGCCCCAAACTAGGAGCTTCGATTCCACATCGCTAGTCGTTCTTATCAACGTGGACGGCGTTGATTTGTAGATTGATTTGTCGATAAGGAGTGGAAGGTGGGAGTGGGAAGACAGTTGGCGTTGGTCGAATGTCATGGCTCCTTCGCTTCGCTCAGGATGACACGCGAGAACGAAATTTTTCCCTCTTGACACTCGACGAACGAAGTCGTACTGTAGCCTCCCCTCGAAGCCGTGAGGCCTCGAGGTGAGTCGCTCATCAAGCGGTGTATTGATGGACGACCGGCAGGCGCCAGGACGCTGTGCGTCTGTCACTCACAGGGTGATCAGCACTTGTGAGACGATCGCGAGCTCGCCGGCCGCGATCGAAGTCCCGAGCGAGATTCGGGCACCTCGGCCGTCACCGCACGGACCGAGGAAGGGAAATCGATTCGGTCACCACACGTGGCGACACTGATCCATCGAATCGATCCCCGCCGGCGACAGAACCCCCCGAAACGCGACGTGTAACGCTTCGGGGGGTTTTTGTTTTCTTGGATTTCCGGGAAGTCACCAGGTGAGTGAGTACCGGCCGCCCATCGTGATCAGGACTTCGGAGGCCCGCAAGTCGCCGGATGGCTGGTCGCCGGGCCAGGCGATGCGGTGACTGCTGATGCCGATATTGACAGCGAAGTTGTCGAGCAGGTGGACCGAGGCCGCCAGCCGTTCCAGGGCGTCCCGCCGCCGGGAGACGATCGGCCCGCCACCGAACGCCAGGGTCTTCTCCGCGCTCAGGCTGACGGGGATCCGGACCGCGGTGAGCCTGCCGTTGGCGGAGATCCGGGTGCCGATGATCTGGAGCGTCTCCCGCCCGCTGGCGTAGATCCCGAACTGGGAGCTGGCGGTGATCCCCCGCAGCATGATGCTCGGTCCGATGCTGGCGCGATACGCGGTCCGGTCGGCCAGTGCCGGGCGGCTGCCGTCGGGGAGCCACTCACTCCGGGTGGCGCCAAGGTGCATCGCGACGCCGTAGCTCACCTCCTTGCCTTGCTTGATCACCCGGCTCAGGTCGATGGCAGCGCCATGGCCGTCCGCTCCGATGAACCCCTGCGCCTTGGCGCTCCAGGCCTTGGACGCCAGCTCGCCCTCGAGCGAGAAGACCCCGCTGCTCAACGCCTCGTGGAAGAGCGCGGCCCGGTTCCGGCCGGTGACCGTCCGGCGCGCGAACACCGTGCTCCACCCGCCGGTGAGCGCGACGGTTCGCCGGTTGTGCTCCGGGAGGCGCACCTCGAACTCGTGGTGGAACTCGCGGCAGCGGCCGAGCTTGCAGACCGAGATCGTGGCGGGCTTCCTCAGCCGGTCGAGCAACACCCCATCCCGCCGCTCGGCGTACCGGCGCACCGGTCTGACGTCGCCGAAGTCCGCGCTCAACCTCGCGTCGAGCCGAGGGCCGGCGCTCCAATACCGGTCCACACCGTTCTCCGACACGATCGCGATGCTGTCGGCCGACGCGCTCCGGACCACAACCATCGCCTCCTGGCCGCTGCGGAGCACCGAGGGCTCCAGCCTGACGTCCACCGGCTCCGGGCCTCCGGCCAGGCGGGTGGAATGGGATGGGATGCCGCACCCGAGGAGGGCGACACCTCCGAAGAGGGCGAGCGGGTGGGCGAGCTT
>CAYPAE010000332.1:0-3068 GCA_964408595.1 uncultured Gemmatimonadaceae bacterium
AGGGATGGGGGGAGGCCGCGCCCACGAAGTTCTACGGGGAGACGGCGGAGTCGGTACTCGCGGCGCTCGACCTCTACGCGGGTCTGTTGCCGGCCGATCCGTTCGACCTCGAGGAGACCGAGAAGCGCTGGGAGCTGCTCCTGCGGCGGAACCCCGCGGCGCGCGCCGCGCTCTCGTCCGCCCTGCACGACCTGGTCGGCAAGCGGCTCGGCATCCCGGTCTACCGCCTCTGGGGGCTCGATCCCGCGAAGGCGCCGCGCTCGACCTTCACCATCGGGCTCGACACGCCCGCGAAGATCCGGGCCAAAGTGCTGGAGGCCCAGCAGTACCCGATCCTCAAGATCAAACTGGGCACCGATCGTGACGTGGACATCCTCCGCACCATCCGCGACGCCACCGACAAGGAGATCCGGGTGGACGCCAATTGTGGCTGGACGGTGAAGCGGACCATCCAGATGCTCCCGGTGCTGAAGGAATTCGGCGTGACGGTGCTGGAGCAGCCGCTCCCTCCCGACGAGCTCGATGGTCTCGCCGAGGTGACCCGGCGGGCGGATATCCCGGTGATCGCCGATGAGAGCTGCGAGACGGCCACCGACATCCCGTCCCTGGTCGGCAAGGTGGACGGGGTCAACATCAAGCTGGCCAAGTGCGGGAGTCTCCGCGAGGCGATCCGGATGATCGCCGTCGCGCGGGCGCACGGCCTCATGGTGATGGTCGGCTGCATGATCGAGAGCTCGATCGGGATCACCGCCGCGGCGCACCTCACTCCGCTGGTGGACATCGTGGATCTGGACGGCGCCGCCCTCCTCGCCGACGATCCCTTCGTCGGCGCGAGCATCGACGGCGGGCAGGTCTCGCTCCCCTCCGGTCCCGGCCTCGGCCTCCGGCGGAGATGACGGAGCGCCACGCCACCGTCGCTCTCCCACTCCCGCTCGCCTCCTCGTATACCTACCGCATTCCCGAGACGCTGGGCGATCGGGTCGCTCCCGGCGCGCGCGTGGTTGTGCCGGTGCGCCGCCGGGAGCTGATCGGCATCGTGGTGGACAGCGAGGTGCCGGCGCCCGCGGCCGCGGCGCGCGACATCCTCGCTGCTCCGGACGATCGTCCGGCCGTGCCGGATGGACTGCTCGCGACCGCCCGCTGGATCTCCGACTACTACGGCTCACCTCTCGGCCTCACCCTCAAGTGCATGCTGCCCGGCGGCCTCTGGGGCGAGTCGCAGGTGATCGCCACCCGCGCCGCCGGGAAGTGGACCGCCGGGGGATTCGCGGGCGAGATCCTCGACTGGCTCGAGGCCCGCGCCGGCGAAGCGCCGGTCGCGACGGCGGCGCGCGCGCTGCGGCGGCCGGTGTGGGACGCGCTCCACCGGCTGGCGGCGGTCGGCGCGGTCACGCTCAGGGTCGAGCCCCCCGATACCGCGGGCTCCGCGGCCACCGAGCGGGTCGTGGCGATCCACGGCGAGCCGCCCACCCTGATCGAGCGGGCGTCCCTGTTCAAGCGCCGCGCCCGCCGGCGCGAGCTCTATGAGGCGCTCGAGGCCCTGGGCGGTAGCGCGCAAGTCCGCCACGTCGTCGAGCAGCTCGGCTTCGGCGAGGCGGTGATCCGGGGGCTGGTGCAGCAGGGTCTCGCGAAGCTCACCACCGGGGAACGGGTGCGCGACCCCTTCGGCGACTCGCCCGGTACCCCGCCGCCCGACAGACTCACCGAGGCGCAAGCGAGCGCGCTCGGCGCCATCGAGTCGCTGCCGCCGGGCGAAGGCGCGCTGCTTTTCGGCGTCACCGGCAGCGGGAAGACACTGGTCTATCTCGAGGCGGTCAAGCGCGCGCTGGCGCGGGGAAAGGGCGCGATCGTGCTGGTGCCGGAGATCGGACTCACGCCCCAGGCGGTGAGCCGCCTCCGCGGCGCGTTCGGCGACCAGGTGGCGGTGCTCCACAGCGCCCTCTCGGAGGGGGAGCGCGCCGATGCCTGGCGGCTGCTGCGTCGCGGCGAGCGGCGGGTGGCCGTGGGCGCCAGGTCAGCAGTCTTCGCGCCGGTCCGAGATCTCGGCATCATCGTGGTGGACGAGGAGCACGAGGCGAGCTACAAGAACGGCGAGACTCCTCGCTACCTCACTCGCGACGTCGCGGCGGTCCGAGCGAGGATCGAAGGTGCGACGCTACTGCTGGGGAGCGCCACGCCCTCACTCGAGGCGATGGCTCGCACCGGCGACCGGCTCCGGCTGCTCCGGCTTCCGGAGCGCGTCGGGGCGCGTCCGCTGCCGCCGGTCGAGATCGTGGACCTTCGGGTCGCGCCGAAGGCCGCGGGCAGCGGCCCGCTCGTCTGGTCCACGGTGTTGGACGCCGCGATCACCGAGACCCACGCGCGCGGAGAGCAGGCCCTCCTCATGCTCAACCGTCGGGGTTACGCCGCGTTCCTTCAGTGTCCCGACTGCGGCGAGGTCTGGCAGTGTCCGAGATGCACCATCTCTCTCACGGTGCACCGCTCCCCGCCTGCGCTTCGCTGTCATTATTGTGGCCACGAGGAGGCGTTACCTAAAACCTGTCGAGCCTGTGCCAATCCGGTGCAGCAGATGCGGGGCGTGGGGACCCAGCAGCTGGAGCAGGTCCTGGCCGAGCGGTACCCGCAGGCACGGGTCGCGCGGATGGACCTCGACACCACGAGCACCAAATGGTCTCATCAGCGGATCCTCGGCGCCGTGGAGCGAGGTGAGGTGGATCTCCTGATCGGCACCCAGATGATCGCGAAGGGGCTCGACTTTCCCAACGTGACGCTGGTCGGCGTGGTGGACGCGGATACCGGGCTCTACCTCCCGGATTTCCGCTCGGCGGAGCGCACCTTCCAGCTCATCGCCCAGGTGGCCGGCAGAGCAGGCCGGGGACCGAAAGGGGGCCGCGTGGTGGTGCAGACCCGTCATCCGCTGCACCACGCGCTCGTCTGGGCCGCGAAGCACGACGCGGAAGGGTTTCTCCAACAGGAGCGGGAGCTTCGCCGCGTGCCGCCGTATCCACCCGAGCTGCACCTCGTCAACCTGATCGTGTCGGGGGACAGCGAGGCCGACACGTCGAACC
>CAYPAE010000332.1:3078-3387 GCA_964408595.1 uncultured Gemmatimonadaceae bacterium
GGCCGAGGTGGCGGACTGGTGCAACGCCCTCGTCGAGCGGCATGAGCTGCCGGTGACGCTGCTCGGCCCGGCGCCGTGCCCGCTGGCGCGCATCAAGGACCGGTGGCGGTGGCACGTGCTGCTGAAGGGGTCGTCGGAGGTGCTGGGGAGGATCGTGCGCTACGCCGCCCAGCGGCTGCCAAGGGCGGGGAAGACGCGAGTGGTGATCGACCGGGACCCGGTGTCGATGTTGTAGGCGGGGCAGCGGGGCGGCGGGGCAGCGGGGCAGCCGTTCCCTACCTGCGAGGGGTTTCCGTTAATGGAGCTAAC
>CAYPAE010000333.1:0-3377 GCA_964408595.1 uncultured Gemmatimonadaceae bacterium
CGGAATGGGAGAGCACGGCGCCCGATCTCGCGGGACTGCTGGCCCGGGCGTTGCCCGTAGGCGCGTCCCGCGGGATCGGCGCCGCGCCCGACCCGCCCGAGGGTCGCTAGGGCCTGCCGGGAGCGTCGACCGGGGCGAACTCGTCGCGCGAAGGAGGCCGGAAGACGAGGTCGAACGCGAGGAAGAGCGTCTTGGAGAATGGAAAGAAGAGGAACGGCACGATCACCATCAGGGCCATGCCGCCGTACAACAAAGCATCCCAGGGAGGTGTGGGCCAGGTGAGGAGGAGCACGCCGAGGAAGATCGCCGCGAAGATCAGCTCCGCCGCGACGATGCTGAACATGTAGGACCCGACCTGATATCCCTGCTCGCCTCGCTCCGTCGGCAAGCCGCAGCACGGGCAGTACGGCCGCATGCGCAGCCAGGAATCGAAGATCGGTCCGCCTCCGCAGTGGGGACATCGCAGCCGGAGCGCGCGCCAGAACAGCGTGCCCGCCCGTCGCAAAGAAGCGCCACATGCCGAAGTATAGCTTGCCGCCAACGGCGCGGGCGGGACGATCCGCAGCCTTGTACCGGGGGGGGGCGGAGACACCAGAATAGGTAGCCCCAAGCTGTGACTCGAGACCCGAGGTGAGCATGCCGGAGTCGCCGACCTGGATCACGTGGGCCATCCTCTCAGGGGTCTTCGCCGCGCTCACCGCGATCTTCGCCAAGATGGGCTTGGAAGGGATCGATCCCGACTACGCCACGCTGTTCCGGACGGCGGTCATCCTGGTGGTTCTCTCGGTCCTGGTGTACGCGATGGGGAAGTGGCGCGACCCCTTCGCGCTGCCGCCCCGAAGCCTGGCCTTCCTGGTGCTTTCCGGCCTGGCCACGGGGGCGTCGTGGGCCTGCTACTTTCGCGCGCTCAAGGCGGGCGATGCATCGAAGGTGGCCCCGATCGACAAGATCAGCGTGGTGCTGGTGGCGCTCTTCGCGGTGGTGTTCCTCGGTGAGCGGCCGTCGCCGCGCGACTGGCTGGGGATCGGCTGCGTCGGAGCGGGGGTGGTGCTGCTGAGCCTCAAGCGGTAGGCAACAAACTTCTTCATCGCCTTCGCCGTGGTCGCCACCTACCACGTGGCAGCCCGGCGGCTCCCGGGACTCGTCTCCATGCCCGACATTACCCAGGACTTCCCGATCGCCGCCGCCCCCGCTCGTGTGTTCGGCGCGATCAGCACCGCCGCCGGCCTCGATGCGTGGTGGACCAAGCGCTCGGCCGGGCACGCGCGGCTGGGCTCGATCTACGATCTGGGATTCGGTCCGGAGTACCAGTGGCGCGCCCGGGTCACGCGGTGCGAGCCCGGCGCCGCTTTCGAGCTCGAGCTGATCTCGGCCGACGCGGACTGGCAGGGCACGCGGGTCGGTTTCGAGCTGACGCCGACCCCGACCGGAACCCAGGTTCGCTTCCACCATCTGGGCTGGCCTGCCGCCAACGAGCACTACCGCATCTCCTGTTTCTGCTGGGCGATGTACTTGCGGATCATGAAGCGGAACTTGGAATACGGCGAGACGGTGCCGTACGAGCGCCGCCTCGAGGTCTGACGGCCTGGCGGTGGACCCGGGAGGTGGCCGCGAGTGACCTCGCGCAGAGATCAGGTCCCGTTCGATCCCCACTATTACGAGAAGCTGGCGCCGTCCAGCCGCGAAGCCGAGCCAGAGCACATCTTCCGCGACATCTACCGGCGCCACCATTGGTCCGGGAGCGAGTCGGCATCCGGCGCCGGAGCGAGTCCGGATCAGACCAGGGAGCTCCGGCGGTCGCTTCCCGCCCTCCTGAGCGAGCTCGGCGTCGCGACGATGCTCGACCTTCCCTGCGGTGACTACGGCTGGATGCGGACGATCGAATTGCCGCTGGCCCGGTACATCGGCGCCGACCTTCTGCCCGAGATCGTCGAGCCTCTCGCTGCCGCGCTCGGGGACGGCCGCCGGGAATTCCGGGTGCTCGATCTGACGCGCGACCGGCTGCCGCCGGCGGACCTTCTCTTCTGCCGCGACTGCCTGGTGCATCTGTCGTACGCCGACATCCGCCGCGCGCTGGAGAACGCGGTGCGGAGCGACATTCCCCACATTCTCACCACGACCTTCCCCGATTGCGAGGCGAACGAGGACATCGTCACCGGCGACTGGCGGGTGCTCGATCTGGAGCGCGCGCCATTCCACCTTCCGGCGCCTATGCGTATCCTGAACGAAGGCTGCACCGAGGGGCGCGGGGTGTTCGCCGACAAGAGCCTTGGGCTCTGGCGAACCGCAGACCTCCGTGACCTCCCATTTCTGAAGCGCTGAGGACCGAATGACGTCGCGGACACCGATTCTCGGAGAAGACGATGGCCAGCGCACCGATCGCATTGCTCGCGGAGGCGATTCAGCCGAGGTCGGGACGCCAGGGGTGGCACGGCGGTCCGACGCCGGTCGGAGCACTCCGAGGTGTCACCGCCGAACAGGCACGCTGGAAGCCGGCGCCTAGGCGCAAGAGCATCTGGGTCCTGACGCTGCACATCGCCTATTGGAAGTACGCCGTGCGGCGGCTGCTCGACGGCAGCCAGCGGGGCGCGTTCCCCCGGCGGCCGTCGAACTGGCCCGAGTTGCCGGAGCGACCCGACGCGCAGAGCTGGGCGGCGGACGTGGCGTTGCTTCGCGCGGAGCACGAGCGCCTGGTGCAGGCGGCCTCAGCCGTGGACCCGGCGCTGCTCTCCCGCCGCCCGCCGACCTCCAGGCGGTGGACCTACGGTGAGCTGGTGGTGGGCATTGCGATGCACGACGCTTACCACACCGGGCAGATTCAGCTGTTGAAGCGACTCTGGCAGGAGCGGTGACCCGGACCATCGCCGCGGGCACGATGCGGCGGTTGCGCTGTGGAAGCCGACACCGGATACGGGAGGTCGCCGTATGACCGAAGCCGATGCCCAGCAGTTCGCGCTCGAGTGGGTCGAGTCGTGGAACAGTCACGACCTGGAGCGCATCCTGAGCCACTATTCGGAAGACGTCGAGGTCACGTCGCCGCTGATCGAGACGGTGCTGGGGCCCGGCCGGATCTCGGTCCGGGGAAAGAAGGCGCTTCGCGCGTACTGGGGCCTGGCCCTGGAACGATATCCGGATCTGCGATTCGTGCTCTTCCGCGCCTACGCCGGCCCCAGCAGCCTGGTGCTCCACTATCAGAGCATCCAGGGCCTCGTGGCCGCCGAATGCATGGAATTCAACGGCGCCGGCGCCGTCTGCCGCGTGCTCGCTCACTACGCCCTGGGCGCCGATCCGGTGGCCGCCTGATCGCTCCTGAGCGCCCCCAACGAGCACGGCCCGCTCCCACGTCGAACCGGAGAGGGAGCTGCGCGTGAAGGAGC
>CAYPAE010000334.1:0-3358 GCA_964408595.1 uncultured Gemmatimonadaceae bacterium
CACCGAGGCGGGGTTCGGCGCCGATCTCGGTGCGGAGAAGTTCTTCGATATCAAGGCCCGGTTCGGCGGTCTCAAGCCGGAGGCCGCGATCGTGGTGGCGACGGTGCGCGCCCTCAAGATGCACGGTGGGGTGAAGAAAGATGCGCTCGGCAAGGAGGACGTCGCCGCGCTCAAGCGCGGGCTCGTCAACCTCGAGGCGCACGTGAAGAACGTGCAGAAATTCGGAGTCCCCGTCGTCGTTGCGCTCAACCGCTTCACCTCGGACTCCGACGAGGAGCTGAAGACGGTGCTCGACGCCTCCAGGGGCTGGGGCGCGCGGGCCGCGCTGAGCGAGGTGTGGGCGAAGGGCGGCGAGGGCGGGGAAGCGGTGGCACGCGAGGTCCTCGCGGTGCTCGAGGAGAAGAAGGCGGCCTTCCAGCCGCTCTACGACACCGCCAAGCCGATCAAGGAGAAGATCGAGACCATCGCGCGCGAGATCTACGGCGCGGGCGGCGTGGACTACACCGCGGCCGCGGAGAAGAACATCGCCCAGTGCGAGGCGATGGGACTCGGCGATACGCCGGTCTGCATCGCCAAGACCCAGTACTCCTTCACCGACGACCCGACCAAGCTCGGCCGGCCGACCGGCTTCCGGCTCACCATCCGCGACGTCTACCCGTCGGCCGGCGCCGGGTTCGTCGTCGCGCTCGCGGGCGACATCATGACCATGCCGGGCCTGCCCAAGGTGCCCGCGGCCGAGTCGATCCGCGTCCTCCCCGACGGGACCATCGAGGGACTGTTCTGATGCCCAGCGCGACCATCTCGACGCCCGGGGCGCCTCGCGCCATCGGACCGTACAGCCAGGGAATCAAGGCCAACGGCTTCCTCTTTACCGCCGGCCAGGTCGGGTTCGATCCCGAGAGCGGGGAGCTGGTGGACGGCGGGATCGCGGAGCAGACGCTCCGCGTGCTGCAGAATCTGCGGGCCATCCTCCGCGCCGGCGGCACCGACCTCTCCGCCGTCGTGAAGACCACGGTCTTCCTGGTGGACATGGCCGACTTCGTCCTGATGAACGAGGTCTACGCCGAGATTTTCGGCGACCACCGGCCCGCCCGCTCGACCGTCGCGGTCGCCTCGCTCCCGCGCGGTGCGCGGGTGGAGATCGAGGCCATCGCGACGCTCCCTTAGATTCGGTGCGGGAGCGGATCGGGCCTGGTGGTCTGGCCGGTCTTCAAAACCGCGACGGAGGCGCCTCCGGCGGCTCCGGTGGGTTCGATTCCCACACGCTCCCGCCACTCGCTCTCTCGCCTCTGACGCTGGAGCTTCATACCGCGTGATCCCGCGCCGCCCCGCGACGGTCCTGGCTCTGCTGCTCGCCGCTTGCGCGTGGGCGCCGGGACTCCAGGCGCAGGACACGACGGCAGTACGCGCCGAGGAGGTGCCCGACGCGGGGACGCCCGAGGCACCGGCGCCCGACTCGGTCGGGTTCACCCCCATCAGTCCGCTCAACGCGTTCTGGCGCTCCTTCCTCGTTCCCGGGTGGGGGCAGGCCCGACTGAACCGCAAGCTCACGGGGGGTATATTCGTGGCGTGGGAGGGTGTGACCCTTGGCATGAGCCTCAAGACTCGTCACGAGCTGGCCTACCTCCGCCGTACGAGCTCCGCGCGGGCGGACAACAAGCGGCGGGAACACGAGGACTGGATCGTCCTGCTCGCCTTCAACCATCTCTTCGCCGGCCTCGAGGCATACGTCGGCGCGCATCTCGCCGACTTCCCGGGAGACCTCCAGATCCGGGCAGTACCCGGCGGCGTGGGCGCATCGGTTTCCGTTCCCATCCGTCTCAGATGAATCGGTCGCCAATCGGCATCTTCGACTCGGGGATCGGAGGACTCACGGTCGCCCGCGCGATCTTCGACCACCTCCCCGGCGAGTCCACGGTCTATTTCGGCGACACCGCCCGGGTGCCGTACGGGCCCAAGTCGCCCGAGACCGTGCGGCGCTACAGTCTCGAGATCCTGCACTGGCTCCTGGAGCAGCGGGTAAAGGCGGTCGTCATCGCGTGCAACACCAGCACGGCGCACGCCCTGGAGACGCTTCAGGCCCAATCGCCGGTCCCGGTCATCGGGGTGATCGAGCCGGGCGCGGGCGCGGCCGCGTCGGTGGGTGGGGAACGGCCGATCGGCGTCATCGGCACCGCCGGCACCATCGCGAGCAACGCCTACGCCAAGGCGATTCGCCGGGCGCGTCCCGAGGCGCGAGTGGAGCAGCGGGCCTGCCCGCTCTTCGTGCCGCTGGTGGAGGAAGGTTGGTTCGAGCACCCGGCGGCCGATCTCATCGCCCGGGAATACCTCGCGCCGCTCGCCGCCGCGGGGGTCGGCACGCTGGTGCTCGGCTGCACCCACTATCCGTTGCTGAAGCCGCTGCTTCAGCGCGTCATGGGCTCCCAGGTGCGGCTCATCGACAGCGGGGAGGAGACCGCGCGAGTGGTGGCCTCGGCGATCCGCGAGGGCGGGCTCGAGGCGCCCAATGGCGCGCCCGCGACTCATCGGTTCGCCGTGAGCGACGACGAGGCGCGTTTCCGGTCGGTGGGTGCACGATTCATTGGTGACCGTCTGGGGCGGGCCGAGGTGGTGCCGCTGGGGTGAACTGGCGGAGCTCCGCTCCGTCTTCGGTCGCCACCGCGTAGCGCAATCCCTCGAACCAGGCTCCGGGGTTGAGGTACGTGCCCCCCGTCGCGGTGCGCGAGAGCTCGGCCCGGTGGGTGTGACCCATGATGACCATCCCCAACTCCGGCTCCCGGGTCAGGAGCGCCCCGGCCCAGGCGCGCTGCCCGGCTGCGGCTGCCTCGAGTTCCGCCGCGTCGGCACTCTGGTCCCCGAGCCGCGGGCTCAGGCGCTCCACCAGCCGGAACCCGAGATCCGGGTGCAGCGTGCGGTACACCGCCGACGTCGCCGGATGGTTGATGAGGCGGTGGAGCAGGACGGCGCGCCGGCGCGGCTCGGTCAGACCGTCGCCGTGGATGGCCGCGACGCCGAGGCGGCCGAGGTGGAAGGTGAGCCGGTGCGGATCGAACCTCATCCCCAGGTCGCGGCTCCAGAAGTCGCCGCCCCAGCGGTCGTGGTTCCCCCCTACCATTAGGACCGGAATGCGGCGGGCGAGCCGGGCCAGGGCCGCGGCGACCTGAAAGCCGCGGCGCGGAACCACGCGGGCGTAGGAAAACCAGAAATCGAAGAGGTCGCCGTTGACCAGCAGGCTGTCGCCCAGGGTCGGCACGGTGTCGAGGAAGGCCAGGAGCGCCTCCTCGACGGCAGGCGGTGTGACGCCGAGATGGGCGTCCGAGACGACGACGAGGGTGTGCCCCAGCACGGGGCCAAAGAT
>CAYPAE010000335.1:0-3334 GCA_964408595.1 uncultured Gemmatimonadaceae bacterium
TACGCCCCACTGCGCGATAGGTAACTGGTTGTGACACCCTGAGCGCTGCGATGGGGCGGGACGCGGGCTTGGCCCCCTTCGCTGCGCTCTGGGTGACGACGCCCTCGTGAGGTTTACGAAGCGTCACCAGTGTCACCTGACGACTCCGTGATGTCCGTCCTCGAGGCCACCCTCCTCTGCGTAACGCTGGTCGTCATCGACATGGTGGCTCGCGCCTGGCGGATCCAATGGATCGTTCGGGGACTCGGCTACCGGATCGGGTTCTGGGATTCCTTCGTGCTGAACGCCTGCGGCGACGCGGCCTGCGCGCTGACTCCGCTCCGGATCGGCGGGGAGCCGGCACGCCTGGCGGGCATGCTCCGAAGCCGGGTGCCCGCGACTGCCGCGTTCGTCGCCATCAGCCTCGAGGTGCTGGCCGCCTGGCCGGTCATTCTCGTCGCCGCCGGCTGGCTGGCGTGGCGGTATGCCCCGTCGTGGTGGTCGATGGCCGGGCCGCGCCTGGCCGAAGCCGCCGCGGAGGCGTGGCCCTGGGTCGTGCTGGTCGCGGTCGTGAGCGCGGTGGTGTGGTGGTATGCGAGGAGAGTGGCGTCGCCGGCGGTCCGCCACGTGCGCCGGCCGGTGCGTCGCGCCATGGTCTACTGGCGGCGGATGCCGCGGTGGCCGCTGGTGGCGAGTCTGCCGCTCAGCTTCCTCAACCTCGCGACCAGGGTGGCGATCCTTCCCGTTCTCGCCTCGACCCTGCCGAACCCGCCCGAGATGGGCCCGATGGTGCTCGGCTCGTTCGCCCTGCTCTACACCCAGCTCATCCTCCCGACGCCCTCCGGCGCCGGCGCCGTGGAGCTGGGCTTTCTCGGCGGCGCCGCCGGGGACCTCGGCTCGCGGGCCGGGTGGCTCCTGCTGGCCTGGCGCTTTTACACCAACGGGGTCGGTGTCGCGCTCGGGATCGGGCTGGCGGCGCACGCCTACGGATGGCCCGCGCTCCGGCGACTAGCGCGGCGGTGGAGCGATCCCGACTAGCAGGACGGTGCGCTCCAGCGCCTCCGCCACACCATGCGGCACGCCGGCGGGTGCCCAGACGATCTCGCCTTCGGCGACCTCCCGGGTCTCCTGGCCCACCGTGAGGCGGGCCCGCCCCGAGCACACGTAGTAGAACTTGTCGGCCCCCGCGTGCGCGTGAACCTTCTGGGACTGTCCCGGCTGGAAGCAGTTGAGTCCGACGAACAGCCCCTCGCCGGCGTAAAGATCGGCCTTGGTCGCCTTCTCGCTGCTGAAGACGGCGCTCTGCGTCACGCTCCGGAAGTACTCGGTCATCGGCGGGTGGGTTGGGGGAGAGGGAACATACTACGGCAGATTGGCGATCCGCCGTGCCGGGACTAGAATAAGCCCATGGCAGACACCCGCATCGAGCGCGACCCCCTGGGCGAAAAGGCGGTTCCGGCCTCCGCCCTCTACGGCATTCAGACCCTCCGCGCGGCCGAGAACGTCCCGATCTCGGGCCTCCGGCCGCTGCCCGCCTTCGTGGACGCCGTCGTCTGGATCAAGCGCGCGGCGGCGCTGACCCACAAGGAGACCGGCCGCCTCGAGCCCCGCCTGGCCGACGCGATCGTGCGCGCCGCCGACGAGATCCTCAAGGGCCAGCACCGCGACCAGTTCATCGTGGACGTGTATCAGGCCGGCGCGGGCACCAGCCACAACATGAACGTCAACGAGGTTCTCGCCAACCGGGCCAACGAGATCCTCGGCGGGAAGCGGGGCGCGTACTCGCCGGTGCACCCCAACGATCACGTCAACATGGCGCAGAGCACCAACGACGTGATTCCCACCGCCATGCGCCTCGCGACGCTCGCGACCTTGCCGCATACCATCGTGGCGCTGGAGCAGCTGGCCCACTCGCTGCTCGCCAAGGGCGTCGCCTTCGACGACATCATCAAGTCCGGCCGCACCCACCTTCAGGACGCCACGCCCATCCGCCTCGGCCAGGAGTTCACCGCCTACAGCCGCACGGTGCAACGCCACCGGGACAAGCTGGCGCAGGCGGCGGACTGGCTGCGCGAGATGAATATCGGGGGCACCGCGGTGGGCACCGGCATCAACGCGGAGCCCGAGTACCCGCGCATCATAGTGGGACACCTCCAGCAGGTGAGCGGGCTCGAGCTGCGGGAGGGCCAGGACCGGATCCAGCTCATGCAGTCCATGGGCGACATCGCGTCCTTCAGCGGCGCGCTCCGGGCGTACGTCCTCGACCTGAACAAGATCGCCAACGACATCCGGCTGCTCGCGTCCGGGCCTCGAACCGGCCTGGCGGAGATCGTCCTCCCCGCCGTGCAGCCGGGATCGAGCATCATGCCGGGGAAGGTGAACCCGTCGATCGCCGAGATGGTGAATCAGGTCTGCTATCAGGCGCTCGGGTTCGATCAGACGGTGGCGATGGCGGCGGAGGCCGGCCAGCTCGAGCTCAACGTCATGATGCCGGTGATCACCCACAACATCGTCTTTGCGCTCACGATTGTCGGCAACGCGACCCGCGTTTTCGCCGAGCGTTGCGTGGACGGGATCGAGGCGGACGCCGTACAGTGCGCCTATTGGCTGGAGCGGAGCCCGGCGCTGGTCACCGCCCTCGCGCCGAAGATCGGCTATGCCGAGGCGGCCAAGCTCGCGAAGGAGGCGGTGGCGACCGGGCTCACGGTCAAGCAGCTCCTGGAAAAGAAGAAGCTCCTCCCGAAGGAAGAGCTGGACGAGGTTCTCGACTTGCGTGCCATGACCGAGATCGGCGTGCCGGGAGGGAAGGGAATTCCGGCCGGGGGATAGGAGCTCTGCAGTACACCCGGATGTGATATGTCATCCTGAGCGAAGCGAAGGAGCCGAAATGTGGTTCAGCCTCCTTCGCTTCGCTCAGGATGACAATGACAGACGAACTAATTCTCAGCCGCCCGCCGGCCCGCCGCCCTCCGGTCGGTCTGCCGGTCCATCCGCCGCTCGATCTGTCCGTCCTCACGCTTCTCCTGTGGGATTCGCAGCTCGACCACCCGGAACGGTGGAGCATCCGGGAAGCTCCGTTGGAGGAGGGACAGCGAGACGTTGTAGACCGTCCCGCCGCCCACCGTCTTCCCCTCCAGCGTGCCGTGGTGCGCGTGCCCGTGGAACACGACGTCCACCGGGTAGCGGAGCAGCGGCTCCTCCAGCCGGCTGGAGCCGAGGTAGGGGTAGATCTCGCGCGGCTCGCCCTCCACGGTGCCGGCGATCGGCGAATAGTGCAGCAGCGCCACCCGGCGGTCGCCTGACGCGGAGGATCCGGTCTGCTACGGCACGCTGCTCTCCTGGTCCCAGTACCTGG
>CAYPAE010000336.1:0-3306 GCA_964408595.1 uncultured Gemmatimonadaceae bacterium
CGAAGTCCGTGGTCATTTGCGGCGTATTGCAGCCACGTTAAACAAATGCTAAAAAGCCTCGCGACCCGCGTGCTTTTTGGCACCGGGCGCTTTTTCATTTGGGCCGGTGCCAGGAGATCGGGCTAGTGAGGCGGAGGAAACGGCATGACGACCGCCCTGGTCACCGAACGCGAACGCGGCCGCGAGCAGTCGCTTCAGGAACAGACACTGCGGCCACTCCCGCAGGCGTGCCGGCTCTGCGGCGCATCCCAGCCCGCCGCGCCGGTGGCGATCTGCGAGGAGTGTCTGGGTCCGCTGGAGCCGGTCTACGATCCGGACCGCCCGCTCCCGGACGGGTCCACGATTGCCTCGCGCCCCGGATCGCTGTGGCGCTACCGGGAGTGGCTGCCGTTCGAGGGGGAGCCGGTACTCTCGCTCGACAGCGGCTTTACCCCGCTGGTGGAGGCGCCGGAGCTCGCGCGCCGGCTCGGCGTCGGCCGCCTCTGGGTCAAGAACGACAGCGTCTGTCACCCCTCGCTCTCGTTCAAGGACCGGGTCGTCGCTTCGGCGATCAACGCCGCCCGCGCCTTCGGCCTCGACACCGTCGGCTGCGCCTCCACCGGCAACCTCGCCAACTCCGTCGCCGCTCAGGCCGCGAGAGCCGGCCTCGCCGCCTGGATCTTCATCCCCCACGATCTCGAGATCGGCAAGGTGGTCGGGACCGCGGTGTACAACCCGCACCTGGTCCGGATCCGCGGCACCTACGACGACGTCAACCGCCTCTGCACCCAGGCGGCCGACCGGTTCGGCTGGGGCCTGGTCAACATCAACCTCCGGGGCTACTACGGCGAAGGCTCCAAGACCGTCGCCTTCGAGATCTGCGAGCAGCTCGGCTGGCGGACGCCCACCGCGGTGGTGGCCCCGATGGCTGGTGGGTCGCTGGTGACGAAGCTGGGGAAGGGGTTCGCCGAGTTCGCCAAGGCCGGTCTCGTCTCCAGCCCGGCGCCTCGGCTGTACGGCGCGCAAGCCAACGGTTGCGCGCCGATCGTGCGGCTGGTCGAGTCGGGTGGCGAGCACGTCGAGCCGGTCATCCCGAACACCATCGCCCGCTCGATCGCGATCGGCAATCCGGCGGACGGCCGCTTCGCCGCGCAGGCGATTCGGGGGACCGGCGGCTGGGTGGCCGGCGTCACCGATGAGGACCTGGTGGCCGGGATCCGGCTCCTCGCCGAGACGACCGGCATCTTCACCGAGACGGCGGGAGGCGCCACCGTGGCCGGCGCCGTCGCGCTCGCCCGCGAGGGCCGGCTCGGCCCCGAGGACGAGGTCGTCCTCTGCATCACCGGCAACGGACTCAAGACCGTGGAGGCGCTCCAGGGCGTGCTGCCCGAGGCCCCCATCATCGCACCGAGAATTCGAGAACTGGAGGCGCTGTATGGCCGTGACCTTTAGCCTGCCCACCGTGCTCGCGAAGCTGGCGGACGGACAGTCCACCATCGAGGCCAGCGGCACCACGCTCGGCGACGTCGTCGCCCAGATCGCGGACCGCTTTCCCCGCCTCGCGCCGCGCCTGCGTGACACGACGGGCGGGCCGTACCCCTTCGTGACCTTCTACCTGAACGACGAGGATATCCGTTTCCGGAATGGATTCGCGACACCGGTGACGGAAGGGGACGAGATCACGGTGGTCGCGGCGATCGCGGGGGGGTGAGGGTGGCGGGGCAGCGGAGTAGCGGGCGTGCAGCTACAGGTAAGAGACCTGGAATTGTCATCCTGAGCGCCGCGAAGGAGCCTGAGCGCCGCTTCGCCTCCTTCGCTTCGCTCAGGATGACAATCCGGCATCCATTCCGCGAGCCGCCCCGCGGCCCCGCTGTCTAGTATTGCTCGATCAGTATCTTCGCAGCCTTCTCCAGCACTCGCTGGTAGACCGGCCGCCGGCGCCAAGCGTCGAGCTGAATCTCCTTCGACCGCGTCAAATCCCGCTCGATCCCCTCGACGACCGCCCGCGCGAAACCGGCCTCCGCGATGCCGAGGAGATTCTCCTCGTTGATCTCCATGCTGCGCTCATCCATGTTGGCTGAGCCCACGAGCGACCATCCGTCGTCCACCACGACTGTCTTGGCGTGCATCATGGACGCCTGATACTCGAAGATCCGCACGCCGGCCTCCAGCAGCTCCTCGTAATAGCCCCGGCCGGCGAATTGCACCGGAATCGCGTCGGTGTGGTTGCCTGGCACCAGGATCCGAACGTCCACCCCGGCGCGGGCGCGCGCCTGCACCGCCTTCCGCAAGTGCCGGTCGGGAATGAAGTACGAGCTCGTGATCCAGAGGCGGCGCCGGGCGTTGATGAAGCTGAGCCAGAAGAGCAGCCGGATCGGCTGCTGCGCCTCCGAGGGTGAGCTCACCACGGAGAGTCCACACGCGGGACCGGTATCCTCGGCCGCCGGGTAGAACCTGGGGCCGGCGATGACCTCGCCGCAGCAGTAGACCCAATTGGCGGCGAACGCCGACTGGACCCCGGTCACCAGCGCTCCGGTCACCCGCGTCATGCTGTCCCGCCACTCCTTCGGGCTTCGGGTGTCGCCCCGCCACTTGTCGGAGACGGCGGCGCCTCCGGTGAAGGCGACCACGCCGTCGATCACGATCGCGCGGCGGTGAGTCCGCCGGTAGATCCGCACCATGTTCCGGAGCGCGAGGGGTCGGAAGAACTCCAGCTTCACGCCGGCGTTCCGAAGCTCGCGGCTGTCGGCGCGCTTCAACTTGAGCGAGCCGAACCAATCCACGAGCATGCGGACCTCGACGCCGGCCCGAGCCCGCTCCGTGAACGCCTCGATGAACTCCCGCCCCGTATCATCCGAGTCGAAGATGTAGACCTCGAAGTTGATCGTGTCCTTCGCGCCGCGGATCGCCTCGAGCATCGCCGGATAGAATCCGTCGCCGTTCTGGAGGATCTCGGCGGTCCCCCCGCGAAGGACCGGGACGTTGAGAAAGGTCGCCGCCGAGTGGACGAAGAGGTCCGAGGTGGGCTCGGCTATGAATCCGAGCAGGTAGTCCGGCGTTGGCCAGTCGGGAAGGAAGAGGGCGCCGACTACCCCCACGACCGCGATCACGCCGAGCACGAGGAAGGTCCAGCCCCACCACGGCAGAGCGAGGCCGAAGGCTTCGATCATGTCGCGAGATCCATCCGGGCGACCAGCGGGTGGTGGTCCGAGCCGAAGACGGTGGCGCCACGATCGCGGGGGTCCTCGTCCACTCTGCGGACCCGGGCGGAACGGATGGCGCCGGCGCGATCGCGCACGACGAGGTAGTCGATCACCAGGCGCGGGA
>CAYPAE010000337.1:0-3297 GCA_964408595.1 uncultured Gemmatimonadaceae bacterium
CGGACTCGAAGTCGTTGCCGGACATCCGGCCGATGTCGCCCCAGGTGGATAGCGCGTCGAGATCGAGCGCGACCGCGCCACGGCGGCCCGTCGACTGCCTTGCCTGGTCCACCCAGCCGTAGGCCTCCGCGGTCGGAATCGAGACCGGAGGCGTCAGGAGAAGCGCGGGAGCGGACGGCAGGGGAGGGAGCCGGAGGAGGCGATCGCCATGAGCCCAGGCGAGCGCGAGCGGGGCGCCCGTGAGGAAGAACGGGACATCGCTGCCGAGCTTCGCGGCGAACTGGAGCAGCTCGTGCCGGGGAATCGCATTGCCGGCGAGACGGTTCACCGCGAGCAGCGCCGCTGCCGCGTCGCTCGATCCGCCGCCCAGGCCCGCGCGCACCGGAATGCGCTTCGTCAGAATGAGATGGACCGCGAATCTCTCTCCGGTGGCTGCAAGGACCGCGGCCGCACCTCTGACGGCGAGGTTGTCCGCCGATGGCCCCACATCCGCGCCGTGCACTTCGATGGAGACCCCGCGCCCCTCACGCCGCTCCGCTCGCAGCTCGTCCGCCAGATCAACCAGACAGAAGAGCGTCTCCAGCCCATGGTATCCGTCGGCCTCGCGAGCGAGGACCCTGAGAAAGAGGTTGAGCTTCGCGTGCGCCGCCAGGTGGACCGCGGTGTCGGTCACGGTCTCGGGGAGCCCCGCAGATCGCTGAGCGCCACCGGCGTGCGGGCGAGGGACCAGGCGCCAGCCAGGGTGATGGGCACGAAGGTCGCCCCGTGATAGGCGATGGCATAGGAGGATGCGACGTCGTTGGGGATCCCGTAGAGCGCGAGCGCCGCGACGATGGCCGCCTCGAACTGACCCACGAACCCAGGGGTGAGCTGGACCGAAATGCCGATCACCAGGACGCCTTGCAGCACCAGCGCCCCTCCGAGGCCCACCGGGATGTCGAAGGCATCGAAGCTCACGTAGAGTGCGAGCGCGTTCACCAGCCACAGTGCCAGCGACCAGAGGCTCACCCTCGCGAGCAGCTCGGGCGCCCGGAGTGCCGCGAGCCCGTGCCTGAGACCCTCGATGATCGAGACCAGCCGGTCCGTCGTCCTGCCGGCCGGTAAGACTCGTCGAATCAACCGTTCCGCCGCGGCGGGAAACGCGACGACGGCTCCCGCTGCCATCAGCGCGCCGAGCGAAAGGAGCCCGGCGATCTGAGCTGCGCGTGCGAGCGAGACGCCTCCGACCACCACTCCCGACGGCAGATCGGAGGTGAGCAGGCCCACGCCCAACAGGCCGATGACAGCCAGCCCGTCGAAGATCCGCTCGACGGCAATCGAGGACATGGTCGCCGTGAAACGGGCACTCGAGAGCTTCGTCGCCGCGAACACACGGACCAGCTCGCCCGCCCGAAACGGCAGGAGATTGTTCGCCATGAATCCGATGGCCGTGGCATGCCACAACGGCCACGGCCGGAGCGGCGCCCCCGATTCGTCCCGCAGGAGGAGTCGCCACCGGACGAGGCGCAGGGGAAAGGTGATGGATGCGAGGAGCACGCCGAGCGCCAGCGGCCATGGATCGGAGTGGCGGATCTGGCGAACGACCTCCTCGATGTGCACGCCGCGAAACGCCCAGAGCAGCAGCGCAATCGCCAGCGCTATCCCGACGACCCCAGCCAGGGTTCTCCGCCGCCCCATTCGGGCGGGCGCCGCTTCAGGACTCGTCAAGCGCGAGGGGGACGAGATCGAGCAGCTCTTGCAGGAGAGGGCGGATCGCGGCGAGGTCGGAGAGTCCAGCGAGCTCGGCGGCGAGGGTATGGCGGACCGCGGCCGCCCGCTCCAGCGCCGAGCGACCCCGGTAACAGAGTGCCTCGATCGCTACCGCGTCCACTACCGCGTCCGCCACCGCGTCGGCCACCGCGTCGGCAGCCGGCTCGACCCGCCCGAGCAGGACCTCGAGCGACGCGGAGGCCGATCCCCGCTCGCGTTGAAGCCGCTCCAGCGTCCGGAAGCTCGTCTCCAATGCGCCGCCGCCCGCCGGTGCCGGATCGGGGTCCGGCGCGAGGCTCGCGATGGGGACCACATCCGCCTCGAACTGCAGCGATTCGATCGGAACGACGTCGGCGTCGGGCACCGCCTCCGGCTGCGCCTGAGCTCCGGGCTCGGTCGCGCCCGAGCGCACCTGATCGAGCCGGTGCGCGACGTCGAGGATGCGCCGGGACACCTGCATCCGGTCGCCCGCGTCGGCCACCGACCGCAGCAGCTCGCCGGCGGCCTTGAGATCCGCGACCAGCTCGTCGGTGGACCGGCTCGCCATGCCGGCGGCCAATGCCTCGCGGGTCGAGCGGGCGAAGACGGCGAGCGCCCCCGCGACCGGATCCGGACCGGGCGCGCTCGCGGCCCGGAGAGCCCCGATGAGATGGTAGAGCCGGAGGTCGCGCTCCGTCGTCGAGCGCGCGCGGGCGATCAGATCGGCGATCTGACAGAGGTGCTCCCCGTGACTCACCAGCTCGAGAGGGCCGAGCGGGGCGGGGGTCTCGAAGTGCGGCTGTCCGGGTGGCGGGGTGAGCGGCGCGGGATCGCCATCGTGGTAGAGCGACTCGATCGGAACGACGTCGCGCTCCACCGCGAAGGCGCGGAGCAGGAGATCGGTGAAGCGCCGCGCCTCCTCGGCCTCCGGATCGGGACGGCCGTGCTCCACGACGTCGCGGGAGAGCCGGGTGAGCGCGATCGCGCCGGCGGCCATCACCTCGTGGACGCCGGGAGGAGGCGCGAAGAGCCGGGTCAGGTCGCCCACCGCCAGCTCGATGCCGTCGAGGATCTCGGGCAGCGGCACCAGGTCGCCGAGCTCGGCGAGCCCGCGGAGCGACTGCATCCGGCGGATCACGGTGTAGAGCGGCTCGCGCTCGCCCGGCGCAACCTGAAGCGCGCGCGCCGCGCGGTCGAGCGCGCTGGCGATCAGCGCTCCCTCCCGGCCGACGAAGGCACGGACACCGGAGTTGAGCTCGCCGGGCTCACCGCGGCGCTCGGAGGGCTCCGTCGTGGCCCGCCCCGCCAGGCCCTCGAGCGACAGCGCGAGCCGGCCCGCACGCACCGTGTCGCCGTCATCCCACTCGCGGACCCGGCGGACCAGGAACCGAAACTCCTCGATCGCCTGCGCCACCTGCTCCTTGCACGCTGGATCCCAGGCGCGCCGGCCCTCGCGAAGCGCCCGGGCAACCGATTCCAGCCCGCCGGCCGCACGCGCGATTGGCTGCTGCGAGGCCATCAGCGCGGAGCCGCGGAGCACCCGGCTCGCGCGCAGGAAATCCTCCGCCG
>CAYPAE010000338.1:0-3293 GCA_964408595.1 uncultured Gemmatimonadaceae bacterium
GCTCAGCTCCGTCCGTTGACGAGCGCCTTGGGCGAAGGCGCGGAGCCTTCCGGTGCGCGCCAGGGAAGCTTCTGCGGGATCCTGATCCAGTGCTCGAGCGGTCGCTCGGGCAGGCCGAAGTGCTCCCGCGCCGCGTCGCGCAGGCGGGACGCGTTGCGGCGGCCGGAGGCGCGGAGCACCCGCCGCCGCAGCTCCTTCGCCGTCTTGAGTGGCCGCTCGCCCGAGGGGTCGAGCTGGTGGGCGCTCACGCTGCTGCCGCCGAGCAGCTCGATCATGTAGTCGAACGAGAGGCCGAGGTGCTGCTCGACGTCCTGATCGGCCAGCCCCCAGCGGCTGTACTCCCGGGCCACCTGGCTCGCCCGCTGCCAGCTGGTGGTCTCCGTGAGACGCACCATGCCGCGGAAGAGCCGTCGGTTGGTCCGCACGCTGAAGATGGTCGGAGCGATGAGACGGTCGAGGTGCGAGTCGGCCTCCGAGTGGTCGAGCAGGATCACGTCCTTGGCGGCCCGGGCGTACGCGTCGCCCAGGTGCGCCTCGACCCGGGTCTCCCAATAGGAATGCCCCACCCTGGCCGTGCTGCTGGTGAGCATGAGCTGGCGGGGCACGAAGTAATTGTGCGCGACGGTATCGGCCGAGAGGTGGCAGAGGTACCCCAGCCCAAAGGCGCGCATCGCGTCCGATTCCGCGAGGTCGTGGATCTCCTGGCCGACGTGCCAGTAGTGGCAATGCCGTCCCAGCGGGGCGTAGTGCTTCGCGATGGACGAATCGGCCGCGATGTTGCCGTAGAGGAAGTCGAACGGGTAGGCCCTGAGCAGGTCGGCGATGGCGATGGGAAGCACCGGCAGGTTCGCCAGTACCGACTCGCCGAGATAGATGTGGGTTCCGGGGGTCCAGGCGTGCGCCGTCTCGGGAGCGATGAGAAGGAGGAGCCCGACGACGATGACCGCCCCCAGGAGGCGGGCAGGCCTCACCGGCGGCTCGGAACCAGAAGGCGCCGCACCCGGCCCAGCATTCCGTTCCCCTTCCGGGACGTGCGGAGCGCCGCGGCTACGTCGAGGGCGGTGTCCTCCACCTCGTCGTGCACCAGGTCGTAGAGCGTCTCGAGATCGGTGAGCTTCGCCTCGATGCTGTCCGCCCCTCGCACCAGCTTGCGGCGGATACGCCGGCTGGTCTGGGTGAAGGCGCCGACTTCCTGCCGCAGGAGCACCAGCAGGTCCTGCCCCTGGTCGGTGAGCCGCCGGGCGCCGGCGAGGGCCTGGGTGACATCCTCCTGGTATCCCTGGATCATCGTGCTGAGCTTCCGGGTCTCGCCCGAGATCCGAAGCGCCGCTACCGCCACGACGATGGCCCCGCCGAGAATCGAGACGGCGATCACCACCAGCGATATCGCAACCGTCGGTCCCACCCAATCGGGCGTGGCGCCGACCTGCACGAGCGCGAGAGTCATCATTCGTCCCTCATCCTCCGAAAGGAGCCAGGTCGCCCTGGGTGCGACGTCGCACCCGGTGAAAACAATGTCGTCGCGGGTCCTCCGCAACCCCCTGGAGCCGCTTGACGCGTGCAACCGCCCTCGGCAGCTTTGGCCATGGCTCCTCGATTCCTCGTCCGCGGCGGTCGTCCGCTGCGCGGTACCGTCCGCCCCGCGGGCAACAAGAACGCCGCTCTTCCGATTCTCGCCGCGACCGTGCTCGCCGACGGCGTGGTCGAGCTCGATAACATTCCCCGCATCCGCGACGTCGAGACGATGCTCGCGCTCCTGATGGACCTCGGCGCGCAGGCCGAGTGGACCGCGACCAACACCGTGCGGGTAGACACGCGGCCGCTCCGGCCCAAGCCGCTCGACCCCGCGCTCTGCGCCAAGATCCGCGCGTCGATCCTGCTGGCCGGTCCGATGCTCGCACGGTTCGGCGCCGTCACCTTGCCGCCGCCGGGCGGCGACGTCATCGGCCGCCGGCGGGTGGACACCCATTTTCTCGCGCTCGAGCAGCTCGGTGCCTCCGTCATGGTGGGCGACCGCTACGAGCTCGAGGCCAAGGGGCTCACCGGAAGCGACATCTTCCTCGACGAGCCCAGCGTCACCGGCACCGAGAACGCACTCATGGCCTCGGTGATGGCCAAGGGCCGCACGGTGCTCCGGAACGCGGCGTGCGAGCCGCACGTGCAGGACCTCGCCCGCGCCCTGGTGGCGATGGGCGCCCACATCGAAGGGATCGGCTCCAACGTCTACACCATCGAAGGTGGCCGGCCGCTCGGCGGGGCGAGCTACACGATCGGACCCGACCACATCGAGATCGGCAGCTTCATCGGACTCGCGGCGGTGACCAACGGCGAGGTCACCATCGATCCGGTGCGGGCCGAGGACCTCCGCAGCACGCTGCTCGGGTTCGAGCGGCTGGGCATCCGCCCGCGGATCGAGGGCAGCCGGCTCACGGTGATGCCCGATCAGGAGCGCCGCATCCGACCCGACCTCGGCGGGCACGTGCCCAAGCTCGAGGACGGGCCGTGGCCGGCGTTCCCCGCCGACGTGATGTCCACCACCATCGTCACCGCCACCCAGTGCTCCGGCATGCTGCTGGTCTTCGAGAAGATGTTCGAGTCCCGGCTCTTCTTCGTGGACAAGCTGATCGGGATGGGCGCGCGGATCGTGCTGTGCGATCCGCACCGCGCCGTGATCTCGGGGCCGGCGCCGCTCAAGGGCGGAACGGTGGAGTCGCCCGACATCCGGGCGGGGATGGCGATGCTCCTCGCGGCGCTCGCCGCGGAAGGGTCGAGCACCATTCACAACGTCGGCCAGATCGAGCGGGGTTACGAGAGGATCGACGAGCGTCTGCGGGCCCTCGGAGCCGAGATCGAACGGGTGGATGGGTAGCCCGGCGGGGCAGCGGGGCGGCGGGGCAGCGGGGCAGTCGGTGCTCTCCGAAGAACCAGTCTCCCAGGACCCACCCCGATTCGAGCTCCCCTCGTGGCGCCGAGACCTCGGCTTGGTCGCCGGGATCACCGGACGGGGGGAAGAGCGCGGTCCAGGATTCGACCTCGGCCTGTGGAGCGACGCACCGGTGGGCGAGGTCATGAGCCGCTGGCGTCTCTTCCGCCGGTCGCTCGCCGGGTTCTCGGCCGTGGTGCTCGGGAATCAGATCCACGGCACCGAGGTGATGGCGGTGGGTCCGTCGCTGGGCTGGGTGCAGATCGAAGGGGTCGACGGGTGGGTGACCACCGCGCCCGGCGTGCTGCTCACGGTCACGGTGGCCGACTGCATTCCGGTGTACCTCGCCGTCGCGGGCAAGGGGATCGCG
>CAYPAE010000339.1:0-3291 GCA_964408595.1 uncultured Gemmatimonadaceae bacterium
TCATGAGGAAGAGGCCGCGGAGGTTGGTGGCCATGGTGGCGTCCCAGTCCTCCAGCGTGAGCTCCTCGATCGGCCGGGCGATGAGCACGCCCGCGTTGTTGACCAGGACGCCGATGTCGCCGAGCGCCTTCGAGACGTGGTCGACCACGCTCGCCACCTGGGTGGGATCGGCCACGTCGGCGGCACCCCCCGCGGCCTCGATACCGGCCGCGCGAAGCTCCCCCACCAGCGACTCGACCTTGGCCGCGGTGCGGGCGCAGACGCCGACGCGATAGCCGGCGCGACCGAGTGCGAGCGCCGTCGCGCGGCCGATGCCGTGCGTGGCGCCGGTAACTAGCGCGGTGGTCGAGGGGGGCATGGGAAGAAGATAATTACCTTCCGATATGACTCTGCCGCTGCAACACCCCGTCGTCCGGCCCAACACCACGGGCGGGCGTCGGCCCGGGGACCCCCGGGTCTCCTGGCGGGAGCGGCTTCAGGCGCTGCGGCATCTCCCTCGCCTGCTCCGCATGGTGTGGGAAACCGAGCCCCGGTACGTCGTGGGCATCCTGGCGCTCCGGATCGCGCGGGCGCTGGTGCCGCTCGCCGTGCTGTGGGTCGGCAAGCTCATCGTGGACGAGGTCGTCCACGCGATGACGGTGGTGAGCCCCGGCGGGCCGATCCCCTGGGTGCGACTCGCCGAGCTGCTCGTGCTGGAGCTGGGCATCGCGCTGGTGGGCGAGGGGCTCACCCGGCTCTCCGCTCTGCTGGAGAGCCTGCTCGGCGATCTCTTCGCCAACCGCACCAGCGTCGAGCTGATGCGCCACGCGGCGACGCTCGACCTGGAGCAGTTCGAGAACGCCGAGATCTACGACAAGCTGGAGCGGGCCCGCCGGCAGACGGTCGGGCGCATCGGGCTTTTCACCCTCCTGCTCGCCACCATCCAGGACCTGATCACCCTGGCGACCCTCGGTGTCGCGCTGGCGGTGTATGTCCCGTGGCTGCTGGTCCTGCTCGCCGTCGCGGTGCTGCCGTCGCTGCTTGGGGAGACCCACTTCGCCTCGCTGGGGTACTCCCTTCTCTACTCCTGGACGCCCGAGCGGCGCCTGCTCGACTATCTGCGCTACATCGCCGCCAGCGACGTCTCGGCCAAGGAGCTCAAACTCTTCGGCCTCTCCGACTTTCTGGTGGGCCGCTACGACCGACTCTCCCGGGAGTTCTACGAGGCGAACAAGGCGCTCGCGGTCCGCCGGAGCCTGGTGTCCAGCCTCCTGGCCGCGGTCGGCACGCTGGGCTACTACGGGGCGTACGCGGTGATCATCTATCTCACGGTGACGGGGTACCGGTCCCCGGCCGGCCCGTTCACCATCGGCGTGCTCACCTTCCTGGCGGGCTCCTTCCGCCAGAGCCGCGACCTGATCCAGCGGGTGCTGCTGTCGCTGTCCCAGATCTTCGAGCAGAGCCTCTACCTCGACGACCTGTTCACCTTCCTCGCCATCGAGCCGCGCATCCGCCCCACCGAAGGCGCGCGGGCCGTACCGTCCCCGATTCGCGAGGGGTTCACCTTCGAGAAGGTCGGCTTCAAGTATCCCGGGGCGGAGCAGTGGGCCGTACGCGGGCTCGACTTCACGCTGGCGCCGGGCGAGCGGATCGCGCTCGTGGGCGAGAACGGCGCGGGGAAGACGACGCTGGTCAAGCTCCTGGCTCGGCTCTACGACCCGACCGAGGGACGCATCCTGCTCGACGGGGTGGACCTGCGCGAGTACGACCTCTTCAGCCTGCGGCGAAACGTGGGCGTGATCTTCCAGGATTTCGTGCGGTATGACTTCCTGCTCCGGGAGAACATCGCCGTCGGGAACATCAACCGGCTGGAGGACCAGGCCGGCATCGAGGGGGCCGCCGGCAGGAGTCTGGCGGACAGCGTGGCGGGCAGGCTCCCAGGGGGCTACGGGCAGATGCTGGGCCGGCGGTTCGAGGGCGGGGTGGACCTCTCGGGCGGCGAGTGGCAGAAGGTGGCGCTGGCCCGGGCCTACATGCGCGACGCCCAGCTCCTCATCCTCGACGAGCCGACCGCGGCGCTCGACGCCCGGGCGGAGTACGAGGTCTTCCTCCGGTTCTCCGAGCTCACCAAGGGGCGGATGGCGGTGCTCATCTCCCACCGATTCTCGACCGTGCGCATGGCGGACCGAATCCTGGTGCTGCGCGGCGGCGAGCTGGTGGAGCGGGGCACGCACGAGGAGCTGCTCTCGCTGGGTGGTCTCTACTCGGAGCTGTTCCAGCTGCAGGCGGCGGGATACCGGTAACCCCCCGGGGGGAATGGTCCCCTTCCCCCTCGCTTCGCTCGGGGTCAGGGTGACAAACCTGCATCGCGATCGGTCCGGCGGACGTCGGGGTTTGACAACCGCCGCAAACATCTTCACCTTGGAAATCCAACTCATGCAAGGAGGTGGAGGCCATGAAGGTCTATGGCTCCAACGCCATTCGAAACGTGGCGTTCGTCGGCCATGGTGCGAGTGGGAAGACATCGCTCGTGGACGCGCTCGCCTGGGTGTCCGGGTCCAGCCGACGGCGCGGCAGCATCAAAGACGGCACCACGCTCACCGATTACTCCCTCGACGAAATCGACCGCAAGCACTCGATCAATCTCGCCCTCGGCTACGCCGAGTGGCTCGACACCAAGCTCAACCTCATAGACACCCCCGGCTACCTGGACTACTTCGGCGAGGTCGTGACCGGGCTGCACGCGGCCGACGCCGCCGTGGTGGTGGTCAGCGGGACCGGCGGAGTCGAGGTGGGCACCGAGAAAGCTTGGGAAGCCTGCGATCACCTGCACCTTCCCCGCATGCTCTTCGTGTCCATGATGGACAAGGAGCACGCCGACTTCGAGCGGGTCTTCCAGGACGTGAAGGCCCACCTGACGTCGAAGGTCGTGCCGGTCGAGGTGCCGATCGGCGACGGCCCCGCCTTTCACGGCATCATCAATCTCTTCTCCGGACACTGCCACTTCTACAAGAAAGGGACCGCGAAGAGCGAGTACGACGTCGTCCCCATCCCCGCCGAGTACCAGCAGCGCTACCAGGAGTACAGCGAGCAGCTCACCGAGGCGGTCGCCTCGACCGACGACGAGCTGATCGAGCGCTACCTGGCGGGCGAGGAGATCCCCCGCGAGCAGTTCATCGGCGCGGTGAAGCGCGCGCTGCTCGCCGGACAGATCGTCCCGCTCTTCTGCGGCAGCTCGGGGCTCACCTACGGCCTCCGGACGCTGCTCAAGAAGATGGTCGAGCTCCTCCCCTCGCCCGCCGAAGTGAAGCC
>CAYPAE010000340.1:0-3275 GCA_964408595.1 uncultured Gemmatimonadaceae bacterium
CGTGGGCGTCGTCACCGGGACCGCGATGAGCCGGCTCATGCCGATGGTCCTCGAGCCCCTGGCGCGGGTCACCGGCGCCCGGTTCGAGCTGCTCCCGGTCGTGAACACGCTGTTCGGCGCCTCGGTCACCACCGCGGGCCTGCTTCCGGGCACCGCCGTTCAGGAGGCGCTCCGCGGCCGGGGCGATCTCGACCTCGCGCTCCTGCCGGGCGAGTCGGTGAACGACGACGGGCTCTTCATCGACGGGATGAGCGCGGAGCTGCTCGCCGTGGCGTCCCCGGTCGAGATCCGGTTCTCCAAGGACTTCGCGGACGCGCTGGAGATGGGAGTGGCGGCGTGAGCAAGCCAACGGTCGCCATCGTCGGCCGGCCGAACGTGGGGAAGTCCACCCTCTTCAATCGCATCCTGGGCGGGAGGCCGGCGATCGTCTCCGAGCGGCCGGGCACGACGCGGGACCGGCACTTCGGTGATGCCGAATGGCAGGGGCGCCGCTTCTGGGTGGTGGACACCGGCGGGCTGGTGCCGGAGTCGGACGACTCGATGGACCGCGCCATCCGACGGCAGGTGGAGTTCGCCCTTGCCGAGTCGGACGTCGTGGTGTTCCTGGTGGACGGGAAGGAAGGCGTGCACCCGGTGGACCAGGCGATCGGCGAGCGACTGCGGCGGGCGGAAGGGGCGGTCGTGCTCGCCGTGAACAAGCTCGACGATCTCGAGCGCAGCACGGCGCAGCTCGACTTCTACGAGCTCGGCTTCGGTGAGCCGGTCGGGGTGAGTGCCGCGGTGGGGAAGGGGAGCGGAGATCTCCTCGACGCCGTGGTCGAACGGCTCCCGCCCTACGACCCCGCCGAATCGGAGGGCACCATCGGCGTCGCGGTCGTCGGCCGGCCCAACGTGGGCAAGTCCTCCCTGGTCAACCGGCTGCTGGGCGAGGAGCGGCACCTCGTCGCCGCCGAGGCCGGCACTACGCGCGATGCGATCGACTCCCTCTTGCGCTATCGGGGTAAGAATCTCAACTTCATTGATACTGCGGGTTTACGACGCAAGGCTAAAGTACAAGATGACCTCGAGTTCTATTCCACGCTGCGCACCGAGCGCGCGGTCGAACGGGCCGAGGTCTGCGTGCTGGTGGCGGACGCCACGCTAGGGCTGGAGAACCAGGATCTGCGGATCGCGACCGAAGCGTGGGATCGCGGGTGCGGACTCGTGGTGGCGGTGAACAAGTGGGATCTGGTGGAGGAGAAGGATGCGAACACCGCGCACCGGGGGCAAGAGGAGCTGATCGCGAAGGCACCGTTCCTCCGCCACGTGCCGTTCGTCTATGTCTCCGCGCTGACCGGACAGCGGGCACGCAAGGTGCTCGATCACATTCTCGAGGTGGCCGAAGCGCGGGAGCAGCGGGTTCCCACGGCGGAGGTGAATCGGGTGCTGGCATCCCTGCTGGAGCGCAGCGGCCCGCCGCAGAAGCCGGGCGAGGAGGTGAAGCTGCTCTATGCCTCGCAGATCGGCACCGCGCCGCCCACGTTCGCGATCGTGAGTAACCGTCCGCGGGACGTGCCCCAGTCGTACCAGCGCTATCTCGCGAACGGCTTTCGGGAGGTGTGGCCGTTTCCCGGCTCGCCGCTGCGCATCGAGTTCACCAGCCGGGGCTCGAAGCGGTGAACCCCATCGCCGCACTCTGGCTTCTCGCCTCCTATCTCGTCGGCGCCATCCCGACCAGCTACCTCGCGGGCCGGCTCTTTCGCGGCATCGACCTCCGGGAGCACGGAAGCAAGAACCTCGGTGCGACCAACGTCTACCGGACGCTCGGTTGGCGGTACGCGATTCCGGTCGGGCTGTTCGACATCGCCAAGGGTGCCGTACCGGTGCTGGTCTTCGCGCCCCGGGTGTCGGACTCCCAGCTCTTCGCGCTCGGCTGCGGGATCGCGGCGATTCTGGGCCATGTCTTCTCGGTGTTCGTGCGCTTCCGAGGGGGGAAGGGGGTGGCCACCGCCGCGGGTGTCATGCTGGGGCTCACCCCGCTCGCGCTGGGCGTGGCCGCGCTGGCCTGGCTGCTCGTGGTCGCGCTGACGGGGTACGTCTCGCTGGCGAGCATCGTGGCGGCCGCGGTCTTCCCGGTGGCGGTGCGCTTCCTCGAGCGGCTCGACCGCCCCGAGATCCTCTGGCTCGACGCGCTGGTGGCGGCCGCGATCATCTGGCTCCATCGGGCCAACATCCGGCGCCTGCTCAACGGCACCGAGAGCCGGTTCGGCCGCCGCGCCGCGCCGTCCGCGCATCCGTGACCCGGATCGCCGTGCTGGGTGCGGGGAGCTGGGGCACCACGCTCGCCAACCTTCTCGCCTGCAAGGGCGACGAAGTGCGCCTCTGGGCCTACGAGCCCGAAGTGGTGGAGGCGGTGAACCGCGATCGGGAGAACCCGATGTTTCTCCCGGGCGTGCCGCTGTCCGGGAAGATCCGCGCCCTCGGCGACGCGCGGGAGGCGGTCTCCGGCGCGGAGGTGATCGTCTCCGCGCCACCCAGCCACGCGGTGCGCGGCGTGGTCCGCAACCTCGGCGAGGCGGTGCCACCCGGGGCGCTGGTGGTGAGCGTCACCAAGGGGATCGAGACCGATACGCTGGCGCTCATGTCGCAAGTCTTCGCGGAGTGCCTCCCGAAGATTCGCTTCGCGGTCCTGTCGGGCCCGAGCTTCGCGGCCGAGGTGTGCGAGGGGCAGCCGACAGCCGTGGTCGCCGCGGCGGGCGACGAGGCCACCGCGGGGGCGGCGCAGCGGGTCTTCGCCACTCCCGCCTTTCGGGTGTACCGCAATCTCGACGTGGTCGGTGTCGAGCTGGCCGGCGCGCTCAAGAACGTGATCGCGGTCGCCGCGGGGATCGCCGAAGGGCTGGGAATGGGGCACAACCCGCGCGCCGCGCTCATCACCCGGGGGCTCGCGGAGATCACCCGGCTGGGGGTCGCGATGGGGGCGGACCCGCTCACCTTTGCCGGACTCGCCGGGATGGGCGATCTGGTTCTCACCACGACCGGCAGCCTGAGCCGCAACCGGTCGCTCGGAGTGGCGCTGGCCGAGGGCCAGAGCTTCGAGGAGTACCGGGCCACCCACCGCAGCGTGGCCGAAGGGGCGAACACCTCGCTCGCCGGCGCCGCCCTGGGCCAGCGACTCGGCATCGAGCTGCCGATCACCGAGCAGGTCTGTGAAGTGCTGTTTCGAGGCAAGCCGCCCCGCGAGGCGATCACCGAGCTGATGGGCCGCGAACTCAAGTCGGAGCAATGGCGATGAG
>CAYPAE010000341.1:0-3273 GCA_964408595.1 uncultured Gemmatimonadaceae bacterium
TTCCTGCTGCCCGAACGCTGCAACGTTGCCCACGTGGTGCTGGCGCAATCACATGGTGCCGAGGTCCGCTGCCGCGAGCCGGTGCTCGAGTGGGGCGCGACGGGCGGCCGCGTGTGGGTGCGCACGGCGCTGGGACGCTTTGAGGCGGGCCGGCTCGTCCTCTGCGCCGGCGCCTGGGCCTCGAGTCTCGTCCCCCAGCTCGGTGGGCTCGCCGTCCCGGAGCGGCAGGTGCTGGCGTGGCTCCAGCCATCGCGTCCCGAGTACTTCCGGCTGGACGCCTTCCCCGTCTTCAACCTGGAGGTGGAGGAGGGCCGCTACTACGGCTTCCCCAGCTTCCTCATTCCCGGTTTCAAGTTCGGGAAGTACCACCACCGGGGCGAAGTAGTGGATCCCGACGCGGCACAGCGCGAACCGCAGCCGGAAGACGAGGACCTCCTCCGGGCCTTCGCCCGGCGCTACTTCCCGGACGGCGCGGGACCCACGATGATGCTCAAGGCCTGTCTCTTCACCAACAGCCCGGACCGCCACTTCATCCTCGACCGGCACCCCGATCACCCAGAGGTCGCGATCGCCGCCGGGTTCTCCGGTCACGGCTACAAGTTCTGTAGTGTGATCGGGGAGGTCATGGCCGACCTGGCGCAGGACGGGCAAACCCGGCACGACATCGAGTTTTTCCGACTCAAGCGGTTCGCTGCGGCGCTGTAGCATCACCGCAGCGTGCACTTCGACCTGCAGGATCAGGAGGTCCGAATGTCCACGAAGTCACCGTCAATGCTGGTCGCCGGCTTGCTGGTTGCCCTCGCCACCGTCGCTTCGCCGGTGCCGCTCGCCGCCCAGGAACCCCAGATCATCTCAGGATTGAAACAGCCCGAGTCCATCGCCATCGGCCCCCGCGGGCAGGTCTACGTCAGCGAGACCGGGGAATACGAGAAGGCGAACGACGGCTACATCAGCATCCTCGAAGCTGGCAAGCTTCGGCGCTTCGCCAGCGGGCTGGATGACCCCCACGGCATCAAGTGGTGGCGCGACCATCTCTTCGTCTCGGACAACATGGGGATGGTGTGGCGCATCGATGCCCAGGGCAACGTCGAGCGCTTCGTCGACGCCACCGACTTCCCCCGCAAGATCACCAACTTCAACGACCTCGAGATCGACGCGGCGGGGAACATCTACCTCTCGGACAGCGGGGACTGGGAGGGGGGCGGGGGCGCGATCTTCCGCATCACCCAAGAGAAGAAGATCGCGGTCGTGCTGACTGGCGAAGACGACTGGCGGCTGGTGAGCCCGAACGGTCTCCTGATGGATGGACCGGGCAAGCTGCTGGTGGTGGACTACACCACAGGCATCCTGTTCCGGATCGACCTGAAGGCCATGCTGCCCATGGTCGGCACCGTTCCGGTACAGCCGGCGACCAAGACCTTGGAGAAGGTGGCGGGAGGATTCGGGGCGTCGGATGGGCTGGTGCGGGACGCGCAAGGCCGGCTCATCATCACCGACTACGCGGGCCACCGCGTCTTCGTGCTGGCCAAGCCGGCCGCGCAACCTTCGGAGAAGCCTCAGGAGATCCAGGTGAGCGGCATCGAGTCGGCGGCGGATCTCAGCATCAGCCCGGACGGGAAGAGCTTGCTGATCCCGGACATGGGGGGAGGAAAGATCGCCATCCTCCCGCTGCCCAGGTAGCGCTCCATCACAGCGCCGCTACGCTCTCCCGGAAGACCTCGGTGTGCCGGTCCACGTCGCCCTCGGTGACGGTTGGAGCGATCAACGCCATGTTGTGAAACGGGGTGAGTAGGATCCCGCGGTTGAGTGCCGCCAGATGCATGTAGCGCTCGAGCTCCGCGTCGGTGGACATGGCCGCCTCCGCGCCGTTCCGCGGCGGGACCGGACGGAACCAGTACTCGGCGCGGCATCCGAGCCGCTGCACCGTCCAGGGGAGCCCGTGCTCGGCGATCGCGCCGGCGACCCCGGCCGTGAACCGTTCCGCGAGCGGGATCGTCCGGCGGAAACTCTCCTCGGTGAGCACGCTCTGCAGCGTCGCGCGCATGGCGGCCGCCGCTAGCGCATTGGCGGCCAGGGTCCCTCCGATGCCGCCGGTGTCGATGCAGTCGGCCTCGGTTGCCGACGCGATCCGCTCCGCCACCGACGCGGTGAAGCCGTATGCCGCCCCCGGCACTCCACCGGCCACCGCCTTCCCGACCGTGAGCATATCCGGCTCGAGCCCGTACGCGCCGGTGTACCCGCCCGGACCCGCGGAGATGGTGTGCGTCTCGTCGATGACGAGCAGCGTCCCGGTCCGCCGGGTGAGGTGCCTCAGCGCCTGGTGGAAGCCCGGGTCAGGGAGCACGATCCCGACGTTCGTCATCGCGGGCTCCGCGAGCACGCAGGCGACGTCGCCCGGCGCGAGCGCCGTCTCCAGCGCGGCGGGATCATTGAACTCCACCACCTTGGTCGTCACCGCCGGGTCCACCGGGGGCCCGACGTTGCCCGCCCGCGCCACGGTGCGTCCGTCCCGCAGTGTCGCAAAGCTCTCGTCCACGGTGCCGTGGTAGCACCAGTTGAACACCAGGACGAATCGCCGCCCGGTGATGTGGCGCGCCAACCTGATCGCGAAGCGGTTGGCGTCGGTCGCGGTGAGCGCGAACTGCCAGACCGGAAGCCCGAAGCGCCGCGCGAGCTCCTCGCCCACCCACAGGGAGTCTTCGGTCGGCAGCATGAAGGTGAGGCCACGCCGAGCCTGCGTCTCGATCGCCGCGACGGTGGCCGGCGGCGCGTGCCCCGCCATCGCCCCAGTGTCGCCGAGGCAGAGATCGAGATACCGGTGGCCGTCCACATCGGTGAGGAATGCCCCCTCGGCGCGGTCCGCAAACACCGGGAAGCCGCCGACCCAGCGCGTCATCCAGTGCATCGGCACGCCGCCGAGGAGCGATCGGCGGGCACGCTCGTGAAGCTCCCTCGATCGTGGATGGGACGAGGCGAAGCGCCGCTCTTCCTCGGCGAGGAGGGCGCGCAGGCGCCTCCGGTCCACGCTCATGCCAGGACCGGTGCCCGTCCCGCGACCGCCTCGAGCGCCGCGCCACCTTGACCGCGTTCTCCACCGCCTCCGCGCCGCTGTTCACGAAGAAGGTGCGCTTCTCGTGGGTACCCGGCGTGATGCGGTTGAGCTCCGATCCTCAAGAGTCCCCCAGGGAAACCTGTAGCGGCGCTTCCGCCCTGAGTTCCTGGCCCGCGTCGATCGGGTGATCCCCTTTTCAGGCGCCGCGGGCGGAGGACTTC
>CAYPAE010000342.1:0-3233 GCA_964408595.1 uncultured Gemmatimonadaceae bacterium
CCGCCGCCTGCGCGGTCGCGCCGGTGGCGAGTCCGTCGTCCACCACGATCACGGTGCGCCCCGCGACCTCGACCGGAGGGCGGGCGCCGCGGTACGCGCGCTCGCGGCGGCTGATCTCCTCCGACTCCCGGCGCACGATCTCCTCGATGGCGGCCTGAGAGATGCCAAGGCGTGCGATGAGGTCGGCATCCACCAGGGTGGCGCCTGGGGCGGTAGCTCCCAGCGCGACTTCCTCCGCCCCCGGAACGCCGAGCTTCCGCACGATCAGCACGTCCAGCGGCGCGTCGAGAGCCCGCGCGACCTCGTAGCCGACCACAACGCCCCCGCGAGGGAGGCCAAGAATCACCGGCCGCTCGTTCCGGTACCGGGCCAGCAGCCCCGCCAGACGGCGCCCGGCGTCGTACCTGTCCGTGAATCTCATTCTCGTCCTCGATCGTGTGGAACCCGCCACCAATCTGTGACCGGGATGATGAAGCCGGGCTGAACTCCCGGTGAAGGCCGGCCACCGCAAGAGATCTTCACGCGGTCTTCACTCCCTTCTATCACTCGCAGGCGCACACATGGAACCATGTCACGTTACTACCGCGCCATCGCGGTCGATTACGACGGCACCCTGACCGACACCGACGCTCCCGATCCGGCGGTGCTGGCTGCGATCCGTCGCGCCAGGGGCGCAGGACGCTGTGTGGTACTGGTGACGGGCCGGATCCTCAGGAGTCTGCTGGCGAGCTTCCCCGATGCGGAGCGCACCTTCGACGCCATCGTGGCGGAGAACGGCGGTGTGATCTGGTTGTCCGGCACCGGCGGGCGCGCGGCCGCGCCGCCGGTCGGCCCGGAGCTGGCCCTCGCGCTGGAGGCTCGCGGCGTGCCGGTGGAGCGGGGCGAGGTCCTGCTCGCGATGCGGGCCGTAGACGATCAGGCGGTGCTGCAGGAGATCGCCCGCCTCGGCCTCGAGGTGCAGCTGGTGCGTAACCGCGGCGCTCTGATGGCGCTCCCGCCGGGTGTGTCCAAGGGAACCGGACTACTCGAGGCGCTCGCCGATCTCGGCATTTCGGGCCACAGCACCGTGGCCGTGGGCGACGCTGAGAACGACCATTCGCTGGTGGAGAGCTGCGAGCTAGGGGTCGCGGTGGCGAACGCCGTACCCGCCCTTCAGGACCATGCGGACGTGGTGCTCGGCGAGCCCGCCGGGCGCGGCGTGATCGAGCTGCTCGGGGGGCCGCTGCTCCGGGGCGACATCCGGGTGCAGCCAAAGCGGTGGCAGCTCCGGCTCGGCATCGGCGGCGACGGCTCGGCCGTCACGATCCCCGGCTCCCAGGTCAATCTGCTCGTCACCGGCGGAACCGAGAGCGGGAAGTCGCTCCTGGCGGGTCTGCTAGCGGAGCGGCTGGTGACGATGGGGTACGGCGTCTGCGTGATCGACCCCGAGGGCGATCACACCGGGCTGGAGGCGCTGCGCGGCCTCGTGGTCGTCGGCGGCGCGGAGCCGCCGCCTTCACCCGACCAACTGGCGCGGTTGTTGCGGCTCGGCAGCGTCGTGGTGGACCTCTCGCTCCGGAGCCCGGCAGAGCGGGCGAACGACTGCCGGCGGACGCTCGAGGCGCTCGCCGAGCACCGGGACCGGCACGGTACTCCCCACTGGATCCTTCTCGACGAAGCCCACCTCGTGCCGGACTTGGCCCACCTCCTCACCCTTGGCCCGGGGCCGTCGGCCGCTGGCGTATGCGCGGTGACCTGGCGCCCCGACCAACTGAGCGCCGACACGCTGGCGGCCATGGATCTCGCCGTCGTCCTCCCGGGTGGCGGCGATTTGGCTGCCGCCTCCCTCCGCCGGGCCGGCTTCAGGCTGCCGGCGTCCGCGGGGGATGCCGCGACCTCGGCGGCCACTGGACGGATCGAGGGACTGCTGCTCGATCGGCAGACCGCCCGGACCTTCGTGGCCGATCAACGGACGAGCGCGCACGTGCGCCACTGGCACAAGTACCAGAGCGCCGAGCTGCCCTATCACCAGCACTTCTTCTTCC
The DNA here is from genome assembly GCA_964408595.1 of uncultured Gemmatimonadaceae bacterium. Taxonomy (GTDB): domain Bacteria; phylum Gemmatimonadota; class Gemmatimonadetes; order Gemmatimonadales; family GWC2-71-9; genus CAVVWJ01. The sequence continues at coordinate 2,025 of CAYPAE010000342.1, forward strand.
GCGGGAGGGACCGTCTCAGCGGCGCGGTGGCCGCCAGCATGGCCGACTTGCACCACGAGATCGGCCGGGCCGAGCCGGAGGTGCTGCACCACCACGCGCGGAACCGCGACTTCAGCCGCTGGACCAAGGAGGTCATCCGGGATCACGAGCTCGCGGGTCGTCTGCGGCTCGCGGAGGAGAGCCTCGCCCGCGACGGTGCCGCGACGACGGAGGCAGGACGGCGACTCCTCCTCCAGGTCATCGAGACGCACTATGCGGGTCGCTAGAGATCCTGCGCGGAGAGCGAAGGCGAGGCCTTGGGCTCCTCCGGCAGCTCGGTAAGCGTGGCCTCGGCGAGCAGGAGCACGCCGGCGACCGACACCGCGTGCTCCAGCGCGAGACGGACCACCTTGGTGGGATCGATGATGCCGGCCTCGACCAGGTCCCGGTACGTGCCGGTGGCCGCATCAAACCCGTAGGCCCCGGACCCCGACCGCATCCGGTCAATCACCACGCCGCCGTCCACGGCGGAGTTCTCGGCGATCTGGCGAGTCGGCGCCTCGAGGGCACGCTTGAGGATCCGGATACCCGTGCGCACGTCACCCTCGACCTTCCCCTCCTCGGCCTCCAGCTGGGCGATGGCACGCAGCAGCGCGAGCCCACCGCCGGGCACGATGCCTTCCGCCATCGCGGCCTTGGTGGCGCTGATGGCGTCGTCGAACGCCTCCTTGCGGCTCTTGAGCTCGGTTTCGGAGGCGGCGCCGACCCGGATTACGGCCACCCCACCGGACAATTTCGCGAGCCGCTCCTCCAGCTTCTCCCGGTCGTAGTCCGACGTCGTATCGGCGATCTGGCGCCGGAGCTCGGCGCAGCGGCCGTCGATGGCGGCGCGGGAGCCGGCACCACCGATGATCGTCGTGTCATCCCGGGTGACCACCACGCGCTTGGCGGTGCCCAGGTCGTCCAGCGTGAGCCCCTCCAGCTTCAGTCCTAACTCCTCGACGATGACCTTGCCGCCGGTGAGGATGCCCATGTCTTCCAGTACCGCCTTGCGGCGGTCGCCGAAGCCCGGCGCCTTGACCGCGACCGACGCCAGCACGCCGCGGACCTTGTTGACGACCAGCGTCGCCAGCGCCTCGCTTTCCACATCCTCCGCCACGACCAGGAGAGGTCGCCCGGACTTGGCCACGGCCTCCAGAATCGGCAGGAGGTCCTTCATGACGGAGATGC
>CAYPAE010000343.1:0-3227 GCA_964408595.1 uncultured Gemmatimonadaceae bacterium
CGCTGGTCTGGTCGCGGACGATGCCCACCGCCGCGGTCGAGCGGAGAGCCGGGGGGAGCGTCAGAATCGGGTCCTTGTCGATCGACCGGAACTGGTACTCCTTGCCGTCGGCACCTTTCATGCGCAGCGACTTGGTCTGCTCGCCTCCGCCGCGGCGCGTGATCTTGAGGCCCCCCGCGAAGCCGCCCATGTCGAGCACGGGCGCCTCGATCGAGGTGCTCCACAGGTCTCGATAGTGGCTGCCGAAGAAGACCCGGTGAAGCCAGCCGGTGTCGTACTGGGGGCCGGGCGCGACCCCCGTCGTCTTCCCGGGCGCAGCCGTGTCGGAGCTCGACTGCGCCCCGGCGACGGCTACCGGGAGACCCCCCAGGAGAAATGTGAGCCACGCTGCCCGGCTCGCGCGGCGACCGTGGAAACTCGACATGTGAGAAACCTCCACCGCCACGCGTGCCCGCGGAAGAGCCATCGGGGGAGCTTACCGGTGCCCGGAACGCCGGAATCGAGTCGTCGGTTCCAGGGCAGTTTATAATCCGTTGCTCAATGTATCTCTTCCTCCTCGTTCTGCTCGGTTTCGGCGCCGCCGGCTGCGCTACCGCCCAATCTCCCGGCGGGCTGAGTCACTACGACCCGGCGGGCCCGACGTCACATCGGATCCAGCTCCCGGTGGAGCTGGCCGAGGTCTCCGGACTAGCCTTCACACCCGATGGACGGCTGTTCGCCCACGGTGACGAGCAGGCGGTGGTGTACGAGATCGACCTGGCGCGAGGCCGGCCGGCGAAGCGGTTCGGGGTCGGCGGTCCGGGCGGTCCGCTGCGGGGCGATTTCGAGGACATTCAGATCGTGGGCAACCGGGTCTTCCTGGTCACCAGCGCAGGCGAGATCATCGAGGCGCGAGAAGGAGCCGACGGGGAGACGAAGCCCCTGGTCCGGCGGAGCCGTGGGCTCGGCGGCACCTGCGAGGTGGAGGGGATGACCTGGGACGAAACCTCGAGGTCCCTGCTCCTGCTGTGCAAGCAGACCAAGGGCAAGCGCTGGAAGGGCAAGATCGTGATTCTCGCCGTCTCTCCCGAGACCGGCGAGTTCGAGCCCGAGCCGAGGATGGTCATCCCCGAGGCGGAAGTGCGGCGGGTCACCGGCACCAAGAGTTTCGCGGGATCGGCGATCACCCGGCACCCGCTCACCCGGACCTACCTGATGATAGCTGGGGCCGAGCGCGCGTACGCGGAGATCGACTCGACCGGGAAGGTCCTCGGAGGCGGCAAGCTGTCGGCCAAGCGCCACCGGCAGCCGGAGGGCATCGCGATTGCCCCGGATCTCACGCTGCTCATCTGCGACGAAGCGGCGGGACAGACGGCGACGATCACCGGCTATGCCTACCGCCGTTAACGCGGCGCCCTGGATGGGGGCCGCGCTCGCGGCCCTCGCGGCATGTTCTTCGGGGCGCTCCACGCCCATGCTGGTCCCCTCACCGATGCCGCCCAGGGACAGTATCGAGCTCTCGATCTTCCTCGTGGGCGACGCCGGCAGCTCGCGGCACGAGGAGGAGCCGGTACTCAAGGCACTCGTCCTCGAGGCGGCGGCCGTCCGGCCGACGCCCCGATTCATCGTTTTCCTGGGTGACAACGTCTACCCCCGGGGCATTCCGCCGCTCGACCACCCCTCGCGCGAGGATGCGGAGCGGAGACTGGCCGCGCAGGTGACGATCGCGCGGAGTGACAGCGGGAGGGGTCTCCTCGTCCCCGGCAACCACGACTGGGATCGCCAGGGCGCTGACGGCTGGAACGCGATCCGCCGACAGGACACCCTGGTTCGCAACCTTGGCGGGGACGAAGTCCGGCTGGCGCCCCGCGGCGGCTGTCCCGGCCCGGAGGTGGTGGACGTCGGCTCCTGGATCCGGCTCATCGCGCTCGACACGGAGTGGTGGCTCCACGGCGGGGAGAAGCCGTACGGTGCCGCGTCCCCCTGCGCCACTCGAGTTCCCGGCGAGGTCGCGGATTCGCTCGCCGGCGCGCTCCGCGACAAGGGCCACCGCCACGCGATCGTGCTCGCCCACCACCCGCTGCGCACCGGTGGAATTCACGGTGGGGCCTTCACCCTCACCGACCATCTCTTCCCGCTCCGGAACCTGAAGCCCTGGCTCTGGGTCCCGCTCCCCATCATCGGCTCGATCTATCCCGTCGCGCGGCAGATGGGGATCTCCAACCAGGACACCTCCGGCAAGAAGTACCGAACGATGCGCGGAGTCCTCGAAGGGGTCTTCGCTGAGTTTCCTCCGCTCGCCGTTGCTTCCGGCCACGATCACGACCTCGAGGTCATCCGTGGTGGTCGGCAAGAGGTGACGAACGCCGGCTTCCAGCTGGTGAGCGGCGCCGGGATCGTCGGGCACGAGAGCCTGGTGCGCAAGGTCGAGGGCTCTCTCTTCCGCCGCGACGACCCCGGGTTCATGCGTCTCGACGTCACTCGCGACGGCCGGGTGCGGCTCTCCGTGATGACCGTCGAGTCCAGGCACGGCCTTCTCCAGCAGACCGAAGTGTTTTCCCTCTGGCTCACCGACGCGGCGGTCGCTCAGTAGCGATTTGCCGAACCGTTTCGGGTTTTGCGTGACCGGTTCGCTGGAGTGGCCTCACCCTCCACTGCAATTCCCACCTTGGCAACAACTTAGCTCGATCCGTCGTACGGCCCGTTTTGTGCTTTCGAGGTGGCGCGGGTAACCCCACCTCGGAACTCACTCGACGGCCGGCATGCAGCGACTGCTGAACCTCTCCATCGGAGTCGTCCTCCTCGGTGCGTGCGCCCCGGGCCTGCCGCCGGCGCCGTCAGTGGCACCGATTTCCGCCCCGGTACACGACAGCCTCTCGCCCGTCACGGTCGGTCCCCTCCCCACCCAGCAGCCCGACGCCGAGCTGCTCGCCGATCTGGCCGCCGACACTCCTTCGGGCGATGTCGCGCCGCTCGACGCCAAGGATGTCACCTGGGACATCGACGTCCGCACCTACGCCTCGCATCCGCGGGTCCAATACTACCTGACCTATTTCCAGGGGATGCCGGCCAACCGGCTGGCGCTGGTGCTCGAGCGGGGCGCCCGCTACGAGCCGATGATCCGCGAGCGGTTCGAGGCGGAAGGGCTCCCCGGCGACCTGGTCTACCTGGCGCTCATCGAGAGCGGCTACTCGAGCGAGGCCGTGAGCCGGTCCTACGCCGTCGGCATGTGGCAGTTCATGCGCCGG
>CAYPAE010000344.1:0-3224 GCA_964408595.1 uncultured Gemmatimonadaceae bacterium
GCCGCCACCCGAAGCGACACCGGGAAGGGTGCCGCCCGCAGCCTCCGCCGCGACGGCAAAGTGCCCGGCGTGATCTACGGGCACGACCGAGCGCCCGAGGCGCTCGCCGTGGATACCGCGGCGCTCAACAAGATGCTCATCGGCATCAGCGCCGCGACCACCATCGTGGATGTGGCCATCGACGGCCGCGCGCCGGTGAAAGCGCTGATCCGCGAGATCCAGCGCGACGCGCTCCGCCCCGCTCAGATTCTCCATCTCGACCTCTACGAGGTGCGGGCCGACGAGAAGATCACCCTGGAGGTGCCGGTGCACCTCGTGGGCATCCCCGACGGGGTCCGCAACTTCGGCGGCGTCCTCGACCATTCGCTCCGCGACTTGGAGATCGAGGTGCTCCCGGCCGACATCCCCGAGCACGTCGAGCTCGACGTCACCGCGCTCACCATCGGGCACTCGCTCTTCGTGCGCGACATCACGATCGCGAAGGCCCGGATCCTCAACGATCCCGACACGCCGGTCTGCACCGTCGTGGCGCCCCGGGCCGAAGAGGCCCCCGCGCCGGTCGAAGAGGTTGCCGCCCCGGCCGAGCCGGAGCTCATCCGGAAGCCGAAGGCCGAAGGCGAGGGCGAGGGCGAGGGCGAGGGCGAGACCAAGCAGAAAGTCTGAGCGCTGCGCGCCATCGTGGGGCTGGGGAATCCCGGCCCGGAGTACGTCGAGACCCGGCACAACGCCGGGTTTCGCCTGGCCGACCATCTGGTCGCGCGCTGGCGGCTGGGTCCCCTGCGCCGCGGCGACCGGGCCCGGGTAGCCGAAGGCACCCGGATGGGGCACTCCCTCCGGGTACTCCAGCCGAACACCTACATGAACCGGAGCGGCGCCGCGCTGGCGCCGCTCCTCGCCCTCCCCGACTTCGATCCCAGCCGCGACCTGCTGATTCTGGTGGACGACGTGGCGTTGGCCATGGGCCGCTTCCGTCTCCGGGGCGCGGGCTCCGCCGGCGGCCACAACGGGCTCAAGAGCATCGAAGGCGTCCTCCGGCGTCAGGACTACGCCCGTCTCCGGATCGGCGTTGGCCCCGTCCCTCCAGACCTCGACGAGCTCACCGACTTCGTCCTCGATGCTTTTCCGGCCGAGGATCGTCGCATCCTGGACTCGCTCCTCGACCCCATGGCCGACGCGGTGGAGACCTGGCTGGACGAAGGGATCGAGCAGGCGATGGCCAAGCACAACCGACAAGCTGATAGCTGATAGCTGGTAGCTGATAACCCATGTTGCGACTCGGCATCGTCGGACTTCCCAACGTCGGGAAGAGCACCCTCTTCAACGCGCTCACTTCGGCGGGGGCCCTGGTCGCGAACTACCCGTTCGCCACCATCGAGCCCAATACCGGCATCGTGCAGGTTCCCGACCCGCGGCTCGATGTCCTCGCGGGCATCGTCTCCCCCGGGCGCACGGTGCCGGCGGCGGTGGAGTTCCTGGACATCGCGGGGTTGGTGAAGGGCGCCAGCGAGGGTGAAGGGCTCGGCAACCAGTTTCTCGCCAACATCCGCGAGGTGGACGCGATCGTTCACGTGGTGCGGTGCTTCGAGGATCCCGACGTCCAGCACGTCGCGGGGGCGGTGGATCCCGTGCGCGACCGCGAGATCATCAACATCGAGCTCGGCCTCGCCGACCTCGCGGGCGTCGAGAAGCGGCTGGACAAGACCACCCGGGCCGCTCGCTCGGGCGATCCGCAGGCCAAGCTGGAGCAGCGGCTGCTCGAGGCGCTGCGGGATGTCCTGGCCGCCGGGCGCCCCGCCCGATCGGTGACGCCCACCGACGAGGAGGCACCCGCCTACCGCTCGTTCAATCTCCTGACCGCCAAGCCGGTGCTCTACGCGGCCAACGTGGGCGAGCATGAGATCGCGACCGGCAACCGTTTCGTCGAAGGCCTTCGGTCCGCCGTCGAGCGGAACGAGGAGGACGCCGAGGTGGTCACTTTCTCGGCCAAGGTCGAGGCGGAGCTGGCCGAGCTCCCGCCGGAAGATCGAAAGGACTTCCTCGAGTCCCTCGGCGTAAGCGAATCGGGGCTCGACCGCCTCGCCCATGCCGCGTACCACCTGCTCGGCCTGCGGAGCTACTTCACCGCAAGCGAAAAGGAAGTCCGGGCCTGGACCATCCACCGCGGCGACAAGGCGCCCACAGCCGCCGGCGTGATCCACTCCGATTTCGAGAAGGGATTCATTCGGGCGGAAACGGTGGGCTACGACGACTTCGTCAGGGTGGGTGGCTGGAAGCCCGCGCGGGAAGAGGGCCTGTCGCGCGCCGAGGGCAAGGAATACGTGGTGCAGGACGGCGACGTGCTGCTGTTCCGGTTCAGCTCGTGATCCGGCTCGTCTCGGTTCAGACCGGCACCCCTCGCACTGTCGGCCCTCCGCACGCGGAGGACCCGATGGAGCGGGCTTTCACCAGCGCCATCTGGAAGTCGCCGGTGACCGGTCCGGTCTTCGCGGGTGCGCTCGGTCTCGCGGGGGACGCCGTGGCGAACACCAAAGTGCACGGCGGCGTGGACCAGGCGCTCCTCATGTACGCGGTCTCCCACTATCCCCTGTGGGAGTCGGAGCTCGGACGGCCGATGGGTCCCGGCGCGTTCGGGGAAAATCTCACCGTGGATGGGCTCGACGAGGACTCGGTCTGCATCGGCGACGTGCTCGAGATCGGCTCGGTCCGCATGGAGGTGTCGCAACCCCGCCAGCCGTGCGCCACGCTGGCCCGCCGCCATCAGGTCCGGGACATGATCGCGATCGTCCGCCGAACCGGGCGGGGCGGCTGGTACCTGCGCGTGCTGGCCGAGGGCCCCGTCGAGGCCGGTCAGACGATCCAGGTCGTTGACCGCCCCAATCCGGAATGGCCGGTCCGGCGCGCGGCGCGGGCGATGCAGGCCCGAGAGCGGGAGCCGGCCCCGGCGGCCGATCTGGCCCGCTGCCGGGGGTTGTCCGAGGGGTGGCGATCGCGGCTCGCCGGCAGGGAAGGCCCCCTCTGAAAATGCCCTACCGCCCCACCCGCTTTCCCCCTATACTACGCCGCTCACAAACCATCCTCCCCGGCGCCCGCACCAGGCCCGGGGCGACTCAGACCGAAGGAAGGTGTCATGACTCGTCAGTACGAGGTCGTCTATATCTTCGATAGTGCCCTCGAAGAGGCGGCCATCAACGAGCGCCTCGCGCGCTTCCACACCCTCATCCAGC
>CAYPAE010000345.1:0-3202 GCA_964408595.1 uncultured Gemmatimonadaceae bacterium
ATGAGGGTGGACATCACCTGATAGGTCGGCCCGCCGAGCAGGCGTGGGGTCACCAGCGCGCTGATGCTGAGGACGAAGACGAGAATCGAGCCCGAGAGAATTCCCGGCGCCGACAGCGGCAGCGTGACCCGGCAGAACGTGCTGCCCCAGGAAGCGCCCAGCACCCGCGCGGCATCCTCGACGTCGCGCGGGATGTTCTGGATGGCCCCGATGAGCACGAGCACCATGAACGGCAGGAAGATGTGGGTCATCGCGATGAGGAGGCCGGCGAAGTTGAAGAGCAGCTTCACCGGCGATTCCACGACCCCGAGTGCGTGGAGGGCCTGATTCACCAGCCCGTTCTGGGCGAGCAGGGCGATCCAGCCGAAGGTGCGCACCACCAGGTTCAGCATGAGGGGAAAGACCACCAGAATGGTCAGCCAGTTCCGCCAGCGCGAGGGGGTGCGAGCCAGGAAGAAGGCCACCGGGTAGCCGATGACCAGGGTGGAGAGCGTCACCGTGAATCCGAGCGCGAGGGTCCGGCCGATGATCTCGAGGTAGTAGGAATCGGTCAGGAGCCTGGTGTAGTAGCGCACCGTGAAGCCGTCGGTGATGCCCACCAGCGGGACGTACGGCCGGAAGCTCATCGGCACCATCATCCCCACCGGCAGCGCGAAGGCGACCAGGAGAAGCAGGAGCGCCGGCGCCAGCAGCCACCAGCCGGATCCGTGCCTCACCGTGGGCCTCCCGGGCCCGGCTCGCCCCCGGGGAGCAGGGTCACGTCGTCGGGTCGCCACGCGGCGAACGTCCGGGCTCCGCGTGCCAGCGGGGCCGCGGCGCCGGGAGCAGCGACCTCCAGCTCGCGCCCGTCCGCGAGCTGCACCACATAGTGGTGAGCCTGCCCCGCGAAGGCGTGAAAGACGATGGTCGCCGCGAAATGGTTGGGGCCGGCCGGGCCGGCCTCGGCACCAGGCGGCTCGAGGCGGATGCTCTCCTGGCGGATCACCACGTGCACCGGCTGACCCGGAGCGAGGCCCTGGCGCGGGCCGGCCACGATCGAGAGGCTCCCGCCATCGAGCGCGACGACGGTCCGGCCGGTCTCGCTCCCGGCGACGGTGCCGGCCAGAAAGTTCGCCCGCCCGAGGAACCGGGCGACGAAGGGGGTGGCCGGGCGGCGATAGACCTCCTCGGGCCGCCCGATCTGCTCCACCCGCCCGCGCTCCATCACCACCACGCGGTCGGACAGGATGAGCGCCTCCGCCTGATCGTGGGTCACGAAGATCATCGTGGTGCCGAGCCGCTCCTGCAGGCGCTTGAGCTCCACGCGCATCTCGTCGCGCAGGAGCGCGTCGAGGTTCGAGAGCGGCTCGTCGAGGAGCAGCACGCGGGGCTCGGTGACGAGGGCCCGGGCGAGGGCCACCCGCTGCTGCTGACCGCCGGAGAGCTCGCGCGGGTACCGGGCCCCGAGCGGGCCGAGCCGCACCAGCTCCAGCATGCGCTCGACGCGTGGGCCCAGCTCGGGCTCCCCCACCCCGCGCCGCCTCAGGCCGAAGGCGACGTTCTCGAATACGGTCATGTGCGGGAAGAGCGCGTACGACTGGAAGACCAGGCCGAGATTCCGCCGATGGACGGCCACTCGCGTGATGTCCTCCCCCGCGAGGACGACCTGTCCACCATCGGGCTCGACGAGCCCGGCGATCATCCGGAGCAGCGTGCTTTTTCCGCAGCCCGAGGGCCCCAGGAGGGAGAGAAACTCGCCGGCCGCGGCGTCGAGGGACACCTCGTCGACCGCGACGACGGCGCCGAATGACTTGCGGAGCCGGCAAACCCTGAGCGCCGGCGCGGCGCCGCTCACCGCCGGCGACGCGCTCCCCGCGAGGCGGGGGTCAACGCGCGATCTCGCGCCCCCAGCGCTCCGACCACTCCGGGAACTTCCTCGCCACGAAGTCGGTGTCGGGGAAGTACATGCGCTGGACGATGTCGCCAAAGGGCACGAGCTTCCCCAGATCAGCCGGAAGCTGGACCTTCTTGTTGGTGGGGCCGGCGAACTGCGTCTGCGCGAAACAGAGCTGGCCCTCCGGCGAGAGGAGGGCGGCGATGTACTTCTGCGCCAGCTCGCGCTTCTGACTGGCCTTGGGAACGGAGACCGTGGGCACGATGCCGATCGCGCCCTCCTTCGGGTAGGCCGCGGCCACCGGCACGCCCTTCGCCGCGGCGGCGCCGGTGCGGTCCGTGTACCACACCGCCAGTGCGATGTCGCCCCGCTCGAACAGCGGGATGATCTGGTCGGGCTGCGTGTACATCATCTGAACGTTCGGCTTGAGCTTCTTGATCGCCTCGAAGCCGGGATCGATGTTCTCGATCGAGCCGCCGTTGAGGCGCGCCGCCGCCATCAGGAACTGCTGGCCCGAGGTGCCCGAGATGTCGGGGATGGCCAGCTTGCCCTTCCATTCCGGCTTCCAGAGGTCGGCCCACGAGGTCGGCGGCGTCTTCACCAGGTTCGTGTTGTAGGTGATGATGGTGCCGGCGAACATCATCGACACCCAGTAGCCGTCCTTGTCCCGCGAGGCGTCGTAGAGGTCACCCCAGTGGCCGATCTTCGCGGGCTCGAGCGGCTGGAGGAGCCCCTCTGCCTTCATCTGCTTGACGATCTGGCTGTCCATGTACGCGACGTCGAGCTCGGCGCGGGCGCCGGCCGCGCGCAGCTTGGCCGCGGTCTGGACGGAGCTGCCGAGCACGTACTTCACGCTGGCCCCGGTGGCCTTCTCGAAGGCGGCGGCGTGGCATTTCTTCGAGTTGTCGACGAAGGTGCCGCCGAAGGTCGCCACCACCAGCTCTTCGGCGGACGCCGGCAGCACGAGGCCGGCGGTGACCAGGCACATCAGCAGGATCCTTCGAAGAACGGTCATGGTCGGTGGTTCCCCCCGGAGCGCGTAGTGGCGCGATTATTCGTCAGCCGCGCCGGGCAAGTCAACCCCGACCCTTGACGCCATCGCTCTCCCGGAGGAGTATGGCACGACGTCGCCCGGGACGCGGAGGCGCGCCGTGGCGGCGGATCTCGACGCGGCAGTTCATCGGCACGCGAGGACCCGGAGGACGACATGACGGACCGCACCCAGCACCCGATCCATTCCCATCCCGGCCCGACCCGGCGCGCATTCCTCGGAGCGGGAGCGCTCGCGCTGCTGGGGCTCGCGGCGCCACCGCTCGTCGGCCCCGCCGC
>CAYPAE010000346.1:0-3198 GCA_964408595.1 uncultured Gemmatimonadaceae bacterium
TCATCGGTGTCATCCTGAGCGAAGCGAAGGAGGCCATGTCGGCATGGTCCCCTTCACTTCGTTCAGGGTGACAGATGGCAGTGAGCGAGGTTCGCAACGCGCCGTGAGGCTCAGCGGCCGGTCCATCGGGAGGTGCCCGCCACTTCGTCGATCAGCCGCTCGAGCCGCCCCAGCTCCCGCGGTGCCGCGAAGCACCCGTAGTCGTGCCTGATCGTCTTGCTGCGGCCGCCGGCGCTGGCGGAGGTGATGACCGTCGGCGAGTCGGTGGCATACCGGCCGCAGGCCGGCGAGTCCATCACGTAGGCGTCGGCGAACCCGAAGTATCCCCCCGCTTCCAGCTCGCGCAGCAGGCTGTCCACCCGCGCCGCGGGAATCTCGGCCGTGGCCTCGCCTTGCCGGGTCACGTGCTGCTTGCCGACGAAGCGCACCGCGCCGGATCGGGAGATCGCCACCTGGTAGACCGGGCAGGTGCCGAAGCATGGCGTGCGCTCGAGGGTGACGACCGGAGTCTCGGCCGCGGCCGCGCCATTCGGCTCGCCGTACGGGGTGGGACCGTCGCCCGGCGCGGGCGGGCGCGGGGAACACGCGGCGACGGTGGCGATCAGCAGCACGGCTGCACGGCCCATCATCGTGACTGCGCCCTCACCCGCAGGTCCCGGCTCCGCACCTGGTCCGAGACGCTGAGCGAGAGCTCGTCGCGGCCGGTTGCCACCTCGGCACTGCCGCCTCGAGCGAAGGAGAGCACGTCCCCGGTGACCGGATCGCGCACCATGATCATCGGCGCCTTGCTCGCATCCCAGCGGAGCGCCACCCGCCCGGCGACACCACGGGTCACCTGCACGGCCGTAGGCCCGGACGACGCCTGGGCGATCGACGCCTGGACACCACCGCCGGCGAGATGCAGAGAGGCCACCCTGGCCGCGCGCTCGGGCCGGAGCGGCACCGCGAAGGCGAAGTGCCTGGCGCCGTTGAGGTCGTCCGCGACCTCGAGCGGGGCGAAGTCGAGTCCGAAGATCCGGGCGCCGTCGGCGGCTCGGCCTTCGAGACGGTACGGGCCGGGACGGCGCGGCAAGCTTGGGCGGGCGGTGATGCTGAATGCCGGCTCGAGCACGGCGCGGCCGTTCTCGATTCGTCCCCAGACCAGGAGGGTGGGCTGGATCGCTTCACCCATGCTGCTCGCAACCGAGGGTTCACTGCTGCGAAAGTTCATCACGCCGGTGTAGGTGTAGTCGCTGATCCATTCGTTGGCGCAGTAGCCCATGAGATCGTGCGAGTCCGCCGGCTTGAGCATGTCGTTGGCGAGGTCATACCCGATCACTCCGATCTCGCCGCCCGCATAAGGGTAGTTGGCGTCTGGATTTCCCGGATTCCCGCATGGCGCGTGCTGCCTGTCCCAGTTGTGACCCCACTCGTGCGCCGCCACCGAGCTGCCGCTGGGAAGATTGTCCCACCCGATCGCCGCCGCGGCGCCGATGTATCCCACGCCGGCGACGCCGCTGCTGTAGGCCGGGTTCACGACTCCGTAATAGTATCGGGAGCTGCTCTCGGCCGTACGTAGGCCGAGAATCTCGTTCACCAGGATGCTCCATGCGTTGTTGCCGTTGTCGGCTTGAAGCGCAAGGTTGGTCGTGGTGGTATAGGGGCCGTGCACGTCCGCGTCGTAGCTCGCCAGCGGATGCATCCGCATCGTGGCCTCGAGGAAATCATCCCGGTTCGCCTGCGTGACGTTGCCTTGACGGTTGTCGACTTTCGTGATCACAGGCACGAACCGCACGCTGAACGGATCGGTGGTGCGGACGTCCATGGCGATCGGCGTGCCGGACGCCGGGAAGAGGTTGTCCGCCTCGTTGCCCTCCGCGATGGCGTTGTCGGGATCGACTTCCACGACGATGGAGAGGTTCGGCTGGATCAGCGTCTGGTTGAGGATGAGATTCCACGAGCTGTTGAGGTCGCCTTCGTCCGCGCCGAGGGGAGTCGTGAGCCCCGGGGCGGGGATCGTCAGCGTCGAGGTGAGCGAGCCGTTGCTGTAGAGGCTGACCCGCACGTCGGGATTGGCCGCGTTCACCTGGTTGGCCGTCACGAAGACCCGGATCAGCGCGTCGCGGTCCCTGACCAGGGGCACGCCGCGCGCGTAGGTCTGGACGCTCTGCACCAGGTAGAGGCCGTCCACCCGGAGGTTGAAGCCGGCCGTCCCACCAGTCGAGTAGTTGACCGTCGCCGAGGCGGTGCCGCTGGCGCCCACCGTCACCGTCTGGCTCGAGGGGGCCGGCGAGTACTGCTCGCTCCCGTCGCTGACCGGGAGAGCCGTCACGGTGTACTGGCCCGACGCGAGCCCGCTCAGCGTTTCTGTAGCCGTGACCTGCCGGCTGTACCCTCCGGGGCCGGACACAGTGACCGCCGCGTCGGTGCCCGAGGGCAGGCCGGCGACCGTGACTGTCAGAGAGCCGCTGGCGACGGCGTAGACCACCTCCGCGCTCGCCGGATCGCCCCCGCTCACCACGATCGCCTGTGACGACGGCGAGGGCGCGTAGAGCGCGGGTCCGACCGGCACGCCGTCCGCCGCCACGGTGTAGCTTCCGGGAGCGAGCCCGGACAGGGTCTCCGATCCTTCCACCTGGCGGCTGAACCCGCTCGGCCCGGATACGCTGACGGCGGCCCCCACGCCCGCCGGCAGACCGGAGACGGCAAGGGCAAGGCTTCCGGTGGTCGGAGCGGTCGATCCTCCCCCGCAGGCGGCGAGGAGGAGGACGAAGGCGAGCGGGGTTCGAGCTCCGGCCTGGCGGCGGGTCATGCAGCACCTGGCAGTGTTGGTGAAGCCGGCGTCCGGAGGACCGGACAAAAACTCTCGCGTTCTGCACCGCGAGGGAGACACGGATCAGGCCCCGGGTCACGGCGCTAAATCCTTCAGGGATCCAAGGTTGATGGAGTGGCACTGACTATGGGCCACGACCCGGAGCCCCAACCGGCGTCCTTGGGGCAACTGGCGCGCCATAGAGGCGCCATTACGGAGTTCGGCAGCAGAGGTACCTTACGGAGATATCGTAGGCCCGTTGGGATACTACCCGGCTTCAGCTTTCCCGATGCGACAAAGGCTCTTCCGCTATGGATGACACGCGATCGCGCCGGCCTCCCGAGCATCCGATCGAGGAGCTGGCCCCTCAGACCTACTGCCAGCGAGCGGCGCTCGAGCTGGCGGCA
>CAYPAE010000347.1:0-1197 GCA_964408595.1 uncultured Gemmatimonadaceae bacterium
TGGCCCGACTCGACCGCTTCATTCAAGTCATGCACGAGCAGCGCGCCGACGCGCTGCACCTGGCGGTGGGCCAGCCGGCCACGCTGGTGACCAACGGCGCGGCCCGGACGATCACCCGTGACCCATTGAGCGACGGGCAGATCGTCGGACTGGTGCGGGAGATCGCCGGGCCGGAGGCGGCGGGCTCGATGAGCGGCGGAGCCCCGGTGACGTTCGGCTACCACTCGCCGAGCGGCGAGGTGCAGGTCGAGCTCACGCCGGGCGTGGAGGGCTCGCGCGCGGTGGTGCGTCCGGCGCGGGCGGGGGCAACGGCCAAGGGGGCGGATCTGGCGGAGGCGCGCGGGGAAATGGAGGGACTCCTGCGCATCCTGGTGGAGGCGGAGGCGTCCGACCTCCACCTCCGCTCAGGGCAACCGCCGCTGCTCCGGCGGCATGGCGAGCTGGTTCGCGAGCCGAGTGCCCCGATTCCGGCCGAGCGGCTGGAGACGCTCCTGGTGAGCATCATGTCGCCTCGCGAGATCGCCGAGTTCCGCGAGGGAGGCGACACCGATTGGGCCTACGAGATCGAGGGGCTCGCGCGCTTCCGCTGCAACGCGGGCCGGGACCGCCACGGCCCGATCGCGGTGTTCCGGGTCATTCCGACCACCCTGCGGACCGCGGACGAGATGGGGATCAGCCGCGAAGTGCAAAACCTCTGCTATCTCACGAAGGGGCTGGTGGTGGTCACCGGCCCGACGGGTTCGGGCAAGAGCACTACGCTCTCGGCGCTGGTGGATCTCATCAACCGGACCCGGACCGACCACATCATCACGATCGAGGACCCGATCGAGTTCGTCCACCAGAGCAAGAAGTGTCTGGTGACCCAGCGACAGGTCGGGCTCCACACCCGCTCCTTCAAGCACGCGCTCCGCGCCGCGCTGCGCGAGGACCCGGACATCGTTCTGGTCGGGGAGATGCGCGATCTCGAAACGGTGTCCATCGCGATCGAGACGGCGGAGACCGGGCACCTCGTCTTCGGCACCCTGCACACCACGACCGCGGCCTCGACGGTGGACCGGATCATCGACCAGTTCCCGGCCGACCGGCAGGCGCAGGTGCGGGTCATGCTTTCGGAGTCGCTCCGCGGGGTGATCGCGCAGACGCTCTGCAAGAAGATCGGCGGCGGGCGGGTGGCGGCCCGGGAGATCCTGCTCTCCA
>CAYPAE010000347.1:1207-1525 GCA_964408595.1 uncultured Gemmatimonadaceae bacterium
GCGAGGGCAAGACGTTCCAGATTCCCAGCATCATGCAGACCAACCGGAAGGTCGGGATGGTCACCCTGAACGACGCGCTGATGGAGCTGGTGGACAGCAGGCAGGTGGAGCCGAAGGAAGCCTACATGAAGGCGGTCGAGAAGGCCGGCTTCGCCGCGGCGCTGAAGGCGAGGCGGCACGATACGAGCTTCTTGGGAGAGGGATGATCGGAGCCGGGCGGGCGCGCGGGCGGGCGGGCGGGCAGGAGGTGCACACCGGTGGGCAGCCGAGCGACCTGCCCGCCGGCAGTTCGTCTCGGCCGGGCAATTGGCGTGTGCT
>CAYPAE010000347.1:1535-3197 GCA_964408595.1 uncultured Gemmatimonadaceae bacterium
CGGCCCAGGACGTGCACACCGGTGGCCAGGCAGGTGACCTGCCCGCCGGCCCGCCTGCCCGCCCGCCCGTCCTCGTTCTCGTCAATCCTCAGGACATCGTCAACATCGCCGCCGCCGTGCGGATCGCGAGGAACTTCGGGATCGAGCGCATGCGGCTGGTGAATCCGGAGAGCTTCGACCCCTGGCGGATCGAGGGAATCGCCCACAACACCGCGGACTTCGTGGCGCGGATCGAGATCGTGGATTCGCTCGAGGCCGCGGTGGGGGACTGCGTCCACGTCGCCGTGCTCACGGCGCGGGGCCGCACCGCGAAGCGGCGGACCATCCGTCCGCGGGAGGCGGCGGCCGAGCTGGTACAGAAATCGGCGACGGGGCCGGTGGCGATGGTCGTGGGCCGGGAAGACCGGGGACTCACCAACGCCGAGCTCGATCTGGGGCACGTCCTGGTGACGATCCCCACCGATCCGCGGGGCTCCTCCCTCAACCTGGCTCAGGCGGTGGCGATCATGGCGTACGAGTGCTGGGTCGCCCGCGGCGGCGAGGCCGCACCGCTCAAGCGGCCGCGCAAGGACACCGCGCCGGCGACATCGGCCCAGCTCGAGGAGCTGTTCGGCGACTGGCGGCGGGCGCTCTGGGCGGTGGACTTCTTCAAGACCCGGCGGTCGGAGAGCGTGATGCGGTCGTTCCGTGAGATCGTCCACCGGGCGGCGCTGGACGGGCGCGAGGCGTCGCTGGTGCGCGCGATGGGAATCGAGGTGGTCCGCTACCTGGCCCGCGCCGGGCTCCCGATCAGCGAGCCGCCGGTGGCGGATCCCTCGTGACCATGGGCCGCTCGAGCGCGTACTGGTCCGCGAATCGGTATCCCGACCCCGAGACGGAGCCGGAGCCGACGGCGCCGCTCCGGGACCTCCCCGCGGCCGCGGCCGCCCGCTTCAACGCGGCGCGCTCGGGGCTGCTGGCGATCCAAGGGGTCGCGGAGAGCGTGCGTTACATGGGCGCGAGTTGGCGCTGGAGCTGGGAGTACGGCATCGGCAGCCGCAAGCTCTGCTGGCTCCACGTGGTCGGCGACGGGATCTCGACCACCTTCACGCTGAGCGACATGGAGGAGAACCGAGTGCGCGCCATCGCGCGGCTCCCGGCCGACCTCGCGCGCGCGGTCGCCGAGTCGCAGCGCACCGGCCCGGTCCGCTGGTGCTGGCTGGAGCTGGGCGACCGGCGGATCGTCGATGGCTTTCTCACCTTCGCCCGGCGGAAGGGGGAGTGGCTGGGCGAACGGCCGGCTCCGCACCGCGGACCGCGAGCACGAGGCGCAACCCCGAAGCGGGGTACCGATTCGGAAGCCGAATGATTGAGTCGGGTTACGCGGCAGGATCGGGTTGTGCCGCTCCCTGTCCGGACTATGTTTCGGCGCGCGGGTTCCGGCGGGTCTCATTCTCAGCGTGGGATCGATAATGCGAACGTTGGCAATCGTGCTCGGCGGCGTCGGGGCCGGCGGACTCGCGGCCGTCCTGGCGTTCGCGAGTCCGAGTCCGCGGTCCCAGCAGTCCCAGCCCCCCGCCGATTCGATCACGGCCCCGGTCATCAGCGACACCGGGTCTCTCGAGGGTCCCCGCCAGCCGATCTTCTTCCGGCACGACATCCATGCCGGCCAATTCAAGATCC
>CAYPAE010000348.1:0-3187 GCA_964408595.1 uncultured Gemmatimonadaceae bacterium
CGCCGGACCTTGGAGCGCGCGCTCCGCAACCTGGAGTACGAAGTCGTGTCCGTGGGCGATCCCCACCTCGTCTACGAGCTGCTGGACGCCGCCGACTACGACCTGGTCATGCTCGACATCCACCTCCCCCAGATGTCGGGCGACACCCTCGCGATCGCGCTCCTGCGGCGCTGGCCGAAGTTGGCGGGCCGGATCCTGCTCATGACCGGCGATCCCTGGGCGCTCCGGGCCAACTGGCCCGAGGAGCTGCGCCAGTGCCCCCTGCTGGTGAAGCCGTTCACGCTCGATGCGTTGGGATCGGCGGTGCTCACCGCGCTCACGACGACGGTGCCGCAGGCTCAGCGCAAGCGGAACGGCGGATGACGGCCGGACTCACCGTCGCGGCTCCAGCCGACCCCCTCGCCACCCTGCGGGAATACCGCGGCCTCGCTCCCTGGGGCCTGCGCGACCTCTCCGCCCTCGCCGCCGGACTCCTCGACGCCTCGGGCGTGGTCCCGGTGAACGCGGCCGCCCGTGCGCGGCCGAGCGAGCGGACCATCCGCTTTTACGTGACCCGCGGGCTGGTGAGCCCGCCGGACGGGCGGGGGACCGCGGCGGTCTACTCGTATCGCCACCTGCTTCAAGTGCTCGCCATCAAGCTCCGCCAGATGGAAGGCGCGACGCTCGAGGCGGTGAACAAGGAGTTCGCCGGCCTCACCGGCGACCTTATCGAACGGCGGGTGGCGACCGCGCTGGGGCCGACGGTGCCGCACCCCGACCGGCTGGCGCTGCTCCAGGCGCCGGGCACCGGCCGGGGCCGGGTCGGCCGCGCGCTGCTCGGATGGCTCACGCCGGTGGAGGGCGCCGCGGCCGAAGGCTCGCGCTGCCGGCGGATCGCGGTGGCCCCCGGGATCGAGCTGCTCATCGACGAGCAACACCCGGTCATGCGGCTCAACGGCGATGTGGAGGCCATCACCGCCACCCTCCGCCAGGCGCTCGCAGGGCTCCTCGGCGCCTGATCCCTACTCGCACAGAGGCCACTCCATGTCCACGATCGTGCTCCTGGTCGTTCTCGCGGTCATCGTCCTGTGGGTGATCGGCGCGTACAATGGGCTCATCGCGCTCAAGAACCAGGTGGTCAACGCCTGGAAGCAGATCGACGTCCAGCTGAAGCGCCGCCACGACCTGATCCCCAACCTGGTCAACACGGTGAAGGGCGCGATGGATTTCGAGCGGAGCACGCTGGAGGCGGTGATCGCCGCGCGGAACAAGGCGGTGAGCGCCACGGGGGTGAAGGACACCGCGCGGGCGGAGGGCGAGCTCACCCAGGCGCTCGGGCGGCTCTTCGCGCTCACCGAGGCGTATCCCGAGCTCAAGGCCAACCAGAACGTGCTCCAGCTCCAGGAGGAGCTCACCAGCACGGAGAACAAGGTCGGCTTCGCCCGGCAGCTCTATAACGATGTGGCCACGCAGTACAACACCAAGCAAGCGACCTTCCCGACCCTGCTCATCGCCGGCCTCGCCAAGGCGACGCCGGCCGAGCTGTGGGAGATCGAGGACGTCGCCGAGCGGGCGGTGCCCAAGGTCGACCTGTCGCTGAACAAACCGGCGCAGTGAGCGAGGACGCCAACCTCTTCGCGCAGCAGGAGGCCAACCGCCGCCGCTCGAACTGGCTGGTCGTCGGGTTCATCGTCTTTTTCGCCTGGGTGGGGTTCGGCGGCGATCTGGGGCTCGGCCTCCTGACCGCCGACGCCCCGCCCGACGCCTACCATCACGTCGTCCCCTTCATCGGTCTCGTCACCACCGTCATTGCCGCCGGGATCTGCTGGTTCGCCTGGCGGTACGGACCCGAGCGGGTGCTCTGGGCCACCGGCGCCTGGGAGATCATCGAGCCCGCGACCCCCGAGCAGAAGCAGCTGGTGAACGTGGTCGAGGAAATGGCGATCGCGTCCGGGCTGCCGAAGCCGCGGGTGTGGGTCGTCCCGGACGAGGACCCCAACGCCTTCGCCACCGGACGCGACGCGCAGTCCGCCAGCATCGCGGTGACCGAGGGTCTCCTGGCGACGCTGAGCCGGGACGAGCTGCAGGGCGTGATCGCGCACGAGCTGGCGCACGTGCGCAACCTCGATGTGCGGCTGATGACCCTGCTCGCGGGGATGGTCGGCGCCATCGCACTGATGTCGGACGGAATGGGCCGCACCCTCCGGGTCGGCGGCCGCACCGGGAGCCGGCTCGGTGGGCGAAGCGGTGGGGGGAAAGGGGGCGGGAATCCGCTCGCGCTGGTCGTGCTGGTGCTCTGGCTCCTCACCCTGATCGTCGCGCCCGTGGTCTCGCGGATCCTGGCCATGTCGGTGAGCCGGAAGCGGGAATTCCTGGCCGACGCGACGGGGGCACAGCTGACCCGGAACCCGATGGCGCTCGCCACGGCGCTGGAGAAGCTCTCGGGCGCTACCGCGGCGACGCGGTCGATCACCCGGGGCGCGGCCCACCTCTGCATCGTGGATCCGTCGCCCGGATTCCTCTCCTCGCGCGAGGGCTTCCTGGCCGACGTGCTGGCCTCCCATCCCCCGATCCGGCAGCGGATCATCCGGCTCGAGGGGATGGGGTATCAGCAGGCCAAGCGGCAGGCGGCCGTCGGGTAGCGATGCACTACGAGGAGTTGGCTCCGCCGGCAGAGCTCCGCGAGCTGGTGCACCGCATCTGGCTCCTCCGCGGCGCGGGGGCCCCCGGCCGGGCACCCTTCCAGCGGGTCATGCCGGACGGCCGGGCCGAGCTGATCTTCAACCTCGCCGACCCGTTCGAGTGCCGGGAGGGCGACGGCGCGCGAGGGCAGCCGCTGGCCCTCCTGGTGGGGCCGAACCGCCGGGCGATGGAGATCAGGCCGACCGGCGCCGTGGACCTGGTGGGAGTGCGGTTCCGGCCCGAGGCGCTTTCGGCGTGGCTGCGGGTAGGCGGTGGAGAGCTGCTCGACCGCACCTACGCTCTGGGCGAGCTCCCAGCCCCGCTGGACCGGACACTCCCGGAGCAGCTGGCGGAGACGCAGGATTCCGGCTCGCGGCTCGCCATCCTCCAGCGCCATCTCGCCCTGGCCTCCCCCCGGGTCGCGTTCGATCGGAGGATCGGCGCCGCGGTGGACCTGGCGCTGGCCGATGGCCGGGCGCGGCCGGCAGCGATCGCCCAGGCGGTCGGGATGAGCTACCGCCAGCTG
>CAYPAE010000349.1:0-3187 GCA_964408595.1 uncultured Gemmatimonadaceae bacterium
CGCCCTACAAGACCAATGCCGCCTGCCAGTTCTACCATCAGGACGCGGGCCGGGGAGCGGGCCAGGACGCGAAAGGCGCCGGCGCCGGGCTCTACTTCCAGCTCGCCGACGGCGAGTGCTTCGTGGCTGGAGGGATGTGGATGCCGGCGCGGCCGGCGCTCGACCGGATCCGGGAGGCCATCGCGGAGTCGCCGGGCAAGTTCGAGGGGCTGCTCCGGTCGTCCGCGTTCCGCCGAAGGTTCAGTGGCCTCGACCCCGAGGCGGTGCTCAAGCGGATGCCGCGGGGGTACGCCGAGGATCACCCGGCGGCGAGGTGGCTGCGCTACCGTTCGTTCACCGTGACGAGGTTGCTCTCCGAACGCGAGGTGTGGAGTCCCCGGCTGCCTGACATTCTGGCCCGGGACTTCGCGGCAATGGTTCCGCTGGTTCGGTGGATCAACGGGGCGATCGGGTACAGGGCCTGGAGCCGGAGGTACTGAGTGGCGGGCAGGCGGGCAGGCGGGCAGGCGGGCAGATGAGGACGGACTTCATCTGACGCTCAGGACTGCTCCGGCCAGGCGTACAGCGACCGGTACAACTCCTGATTCCGCTGAATCACCCGCACGTAGCCCCGCGTCTCGACGAAGGGAATCCGCTCGGCGAACACCTCCGGATCGTCCACGCCGGTCCGCTTGGCCCAGCGCTCCACCCGGCTCGCGCCGGCGTTGTAGGCGGCCAGAATGTGACCCGGCTCGGTGTACCGGACCGCCAGCTCCTGGAGATGGAACGATCCGAGCTGGAGGCTCACGTCCGGCTGATACAGCAGCACCGGATCCCACACCGGATAGCCGAGCGAGCCGGCGAGGCGGCCCCCCAGCTCCGGCATCACCTGCATGAGGCCGCGGGCCCCGGCCGGCGAGGTCGCCGACGGATTGAACAGGGACTCCTGCCGGATGAGGGCGGCCACGAAGCTGGGGTCGAGGTGCTGCTCCGCCGCCTCCGCCAGCAGCGCGTCCTGATGTACCACCGGATACAAGAGGCGATAGGTACGGGCATCGGCGGGAGCCCCCTTGGCAAGAGCCTTTCGGGCAAGCTGGATCGCCTGCGAGGCGAGTCCCTCGGCGCGCAGGGCGTTGGCGACCGCGAGCATCCGCTCGGTGCTCTCCTCGGACGCGCGCGGGAGGCGGTCGTACTCCCAGCGCGATTCGGCCGTCATGCCGAGACGGGCCAGCAGCGCCGCTCGGAGCACGACCGAGTCCGCGTCGGGCACCGGCATGAACGTGTCCACCGCCTCGGTCGGGGTCCACGCCGGCAGGCCCAGCCGGCGCGCGGCGAGGCTCGCGTAGTAGGACGCCGGATCGCCCACGGTGGCCTTCCGCCAGCGGGCGTGCGCCTTGATGCTGTCGCCCGCCATCGCCCAGGCGCGCCCGGCCCAGTACACCGACGCCGGGGCCTCGTCGCTCCGCGGATAGCGGCGGGCCAGCTCGTCGAACTCGCGGCCCGCCATTGCCGCATCGCCCGTCAGCAGCTCCACCATCGCGGCACGGAACCGTGCGGCCGGCGCGAGCCGGCTGGTCGGATAGCGCAGCGCCGCACGGCGGTAGTACGTCCGGGCCAGACGGTCGGCGCGATCGTCCGAGGCGAGGTCGCCCAGCAGGAAGAGCGCGGACGCGGCGGCGGTGGTGTCGTGGTGATACTTGGCGCCGATCTCGACCAGTGCCGCGTGGCCCTCGACCAACTGACCGTCGCGAACCAGCGACCGGGCGCGCAGGTAGGCGGCCGAGGCAGCCATCCAGGACGGCGACCGCACCAGGTTGAACTGGAAGGCGGCGTCGGCGTGGCGCCCGATCTTGGCCAAGGCCGAGGCATAGCCGTACCGCTCCGCCTGGCCGCCGAGTCCGGCGGAGAGCGCCTTCGGGTACCCGGCCACGGCGCGGGCGGCGAGCCCGGCCTCGTCGGCCGCCCGGGCGACGAGCAGCTCTTCCTCGACGGTCAGCGGCACGAACGCGCTGTCGAGCAGCTCGATCGCTCCCCGCACCTCGGAGGCCGCGCCGCCGGCCGTCACCATCGCGACCAGGTCACGCCGCACCGCCGCGCGGGGGGCACTGTCGGAGCTCATCGCGAGGCGCAGCCGGATGGCGCTGAGCCGAGCGCCGAGCGCTCCGTAGCGCCGGGACGCGCCGTCGAGGTCGCCGATGCGCTGGTGCGCCGCGGCCTCGGCCCAGCGGATCCGCTCGCGCGGAAGGGCCATATTGATCCGCTCGTAGATGCGGGCTCGCCTAGCGCTGTCGTCGGTGACGGCCGCCGCGCGGAGGAGGATCCAGTCCGACACCTGTGGCAGGACCGCCGCGGCGCGCTTGTAGCTCGCCGCGGCGCTGTCGCGGGCGTTCACCCGGTCGAGCGCGGAGGCCAGCAGGAGGAGCCGCTCAGCCTCGGACTCGGGGTCGCGCCCCTTCGGAGCCGCGAGCGCGTGTACCAGGGCGGCGGAGTCGGCCCGGCTCTCGAGCGCCGAGCGCGCGAGCAGGACCCTCCCCCGGCCGTCGAACAGGGAGTCGAGCCAGGCCTCACCCTCCAGCAGCCGGCCCACCTCGGGCCACCCGCCCCACCGGCTCGCCGCGGTCGCCGCCAGGAACACGGCGGACGGGGTCCGCTGCGTCGAGTCCTCGACCACGGGAGTGATCAGCAGACTCGCCTGCCAGGGACGCCCCCGTCCCAGCGCGCTGCGGGCGGTCTCCAGCAGCGAGTCGGCGCGGGCGGTCTCCAGCGAGTCGCTGCGGGCGGTCTTCAGCAGGGAGTCGGTGCCGAAGACCGGGGCGGGAACCACCGCTGAAGCCGGGACTTCGGGCAGGAACTGGAGCGGCGCCATGGCGAGCGCGACGAGCAGCGGGAGCTGTATCAGGGGCATCGGACCGGTTGGTTCGGGTGGGAGTGAACCCGCGAGGACTGCAAATGTCGCGCCTCCCCCGAATGCCTCCCGCTAGCGGCGGGACCCCCGCACGGCGCCTCCCAGAGTCTCTATTTGTGCGCCAAGTATTGCACTTTGGCGGGTCCTATCGGCGTGTACTATAAGGGAATGAGCGACCGGGAAGATGGCCGGGTCCGGCTGGACAAGTGGCTGTGGGCGGCGCGCTTCTTCAAGACGCGAGCGCTCGCGGCCGAGGCCGTCCAAGGCGGCAAGGTCGAGGTGAACGGCGACCGGCCGAAGCGC
>CAYPAE010000350.1:0-3185 GCA_964408595.1 uncultured Gemmatimonadaceae bacterium
AGCGATCGGGCCGGCTCCACCGCCGGGACGGCGAGCTCCGATTCCTCGACGTGACGGTCCTCTGATGCGAATCACCCGAGTCGAGCTGTTCGAGCTGTCGCTGCCGCTGATCGAGCCCTTCGTGATCTCCGGCGGCACGATGCGCGAGCGTCGCTCGCTGGTGGTCGTTCTGCACGACGATGACGGCCACCGGGGCTACGGCGAGTCGCCGCCCTTCGAGCTGCCGTTCTACTCGGAGGAGACCATTGCGAGCGCCCGCTACATGCTCGAGCACGTGCTCATCCCCCGGGTGGTCGGCGCGGCGCTGGAGTCGCCCGAGGCGGTGGACGCGGCCCTTCGGCCGGGCGTCCGCGGCAACAACTTCGCTCGCGCCGCGATCGAGACCGCGGCCTGGGACCTCGAGGCGCACCGCCGGAAGACCGGGCTGGCCGCGCTGCTCGGCGAGCGGCTCGGCGCCGAGCCGGCGGACGCGGTCCCCTGCGGCGTCGCGCTGGGCATCCCCCCGGACCGTTCGCCCGACACGCTCAAGCATTGGATCGAGGACGCGATCGCCGCGGGCTATCGCAGGGTGAAGATCAAGGTGGCGCCGGGATGGGACGAGCTGCCGGTCCGGGCCGCGCGCGAGGCGATGGCGGGCACCGATCTGCCGCTCACGGTGGACGCCAACGGCGCATACGAGTGGCCGGAGCACGAGCGGGCGCTGCGCATCCTCGATGACGCCGGGCTGCTCTACATCGAGCAGCCGCTCCATCCCGACGAGCTGGTCGGCCACGCGCGCCTGGCCGAGCGGTTGAAAACCCAGGTATGCGTGGACGAGACGCTCCGCGATGCGCGCGCCGCCCGCCAGATCGCCGAGCTCGGCGGCCCGCTCGTCTGGAATGTGAAGGTGCACCGGGTCGGCGGGCTCTCGGAGGTCTGCCGCATCATCCGCGTCGCCCGGGAGTGCGGCGCCCGGCTCTGGGCCGGGACCATGCCGGAGTCGGGTCTCGGCTCCCAGGCCGCCCTCGCGGCCGCGGCGATGCCGGGATTCGTCTACCCCTCGGACCTGGAGCCCAGCGCCCGCTGGTTCGGCCGGAACGCGGACGTCATCAAGCTCACCATGACCGGCGAGGGATGGATGCGAGTGCCCGGCGTGCCGATTGCTGCACTGCTCGACGCCGGCCGATTCGGCGCGGCCTCGCGCCTCATCCTAGAAGCCGCTGCGACGCCATCTTAGCCCACCGGAGGGCTCATGGTCGAGTACGCTGTCCTCGTGGCCGAGATCTCTCTGGCCAGCGTCGAGTCGTTCACCCGCTCGGCAGAACTGTGGCTCTCCCGCCTCAATTGGGAAGTGGTCGGGTATGCCGCCCTGGGCCTAGGCGCCCTCCGGATTGCGGCTTGGGCGTTCAAGACCCGGTACTGAGATAGGGTCACCCCTGGCGCGTGACCTGCAATACAGCCTGACAGCAGCGGACGCGGCCATACTCGGGTTGTATCCTGTGTCAGGAGCCAGACCATGTTCCCGAACGAGGACCTGCAGCGCTGGGCCGGGAGAACGTGCCTGTTGCTTGGCGGTGCCCTTGGAATGATGGGATATCACTTCGCCAACGTTCGTTTCCTCCCGCTCGTGGCTGGCTTCGCGATCCTGGCCGGAGTGTGCTACAGCAGCAGGGGCCACTCCGACCCCACCCGCCCGCTCAGAGACTCGGGGCAGCACCCCGCACTCTGACGTGCCGCTCACCAGGGAGCGGGTCCGCGAAGCGGTCGAGCGCGCAGGCGACGAGCACTGGCAGGCGCTGATCCGCTTCCACGAAGACGCCTATCCCGCCAGTCGTCCCACTCCCGGTGACATCTGCCGAGCCGAGGCCGAGCGACTCAACCAGCTCGGCCTCGGGAACGATCCCGACCTGACGCTGGTCGAGACCCGGGTCGAGCCCCTCGAATCCACCATCCGCATCGTCCACGTCTTCGAGCACAAATCCACCAAAGCGCGCCAACTGACCGAGCCATTCGAGAACTACGGTTAGCTTGTTGGCATGGCGCCACGAACGTACCACCTCATTCCCCATACCCACTGGGATCGGGAGTGGTATCTCACGCGCGCCGCCTTCGTGTGCCGGCTGGTGCCGGCGCTCGACGATCTCATCGGCAGGCTGGAGGCCGAGCCCGGGTTCCGCGCCTTCCTGCTGGACGGCCAGACCGTGCTGCTCGAGGACTACCTGGCAATTCGGCCCGAGATGGAGCCGAGGGCGCGCGCGCTGGTCTCCGATGGCCGGCTCCAGCTCGGTCCCTGGTACGTTCTCGCCGACGAGCTGATCCCCTCCGGCGAATCACTGCTGCGCAATCTGCTCGCCGGCCGCGCCGACGCCGAGAGATTCGGCGGCCGGCTGGACGTGCTGTACTCACCCGATGCCTTCGGACATCCCGCGATCTGGCCGGCGCTCGCGGCGGAGTTCGGGATCCGCCACGGCGTGCTCTGGCGAGGGGTCGGTGGCGAGCCGGGCCAGGACGGCGATCTCTTCCGCTGGCGCGCGCCGGACGGACGCGAGGTATTGCTCCACCATCTCTCACCTGACGGATACGAAGCGGGCGCCGCACTGCCGGCCGATCCCGGCCGGCTCGAGGTCGCCTGGAACAGGCTCAAGGCCCAGCTGGTCCCCCGGGCGCGGACGCCGCACGTCGCGGTCTTCGTCGGGGCCGATCATCATGCGGCGCATCCAGCCGTCGGACGCTTGCGGGATCTTCTCGCCGCCTCGGAGCCCGGCGCCGAGGTCCGCGTCTCCGGGCTCTCGGAGTACTTCGACGCTGTCGCGGCCGCCGCGGCGAGCGTGCCTCGGCTCGAGGGCGAGCTGCGCTGGTCGTACGGCTACACCTGGACCCTCCAAGGCGTGCACGGCACGCGCGCGCCGCTCAAGCGCCTCCACGGCGACGCCGAGCTGAGCCTGGAGAGGGTGGCGGAGCCGCTGGCCGCGCTCGCGCTCTGGCATCGCCGGCGCGATGCGCGGCCGCTGCTCGATCACGCCTGGCGCACACTCCTCCGGTCGCAGTTTCACGATTCGATCGGGGGATGCACCTCCGACCCGGTCGCGGAGCGGGTGACCGCGCGCATCGGCGACGCGCTCGCGATGGCCGGCGAGCTCGCGCGCACCTCGCTCGACGCGCTGACCGGCAACGATCCCGACGCGGCGCGGGAGCATCCCGCCGGC
>CAYPAE010000351.1:0-3166 GCA_964408595.1 uncultured Gemmatimonadaceae bacterium
CGTTCCGGAGCTGCATGTACGCCGGCCAGATGTAGTCGAAGAACTGGATCTCGACCACCGGCTTGAGGCCGCGGGTGGCGAGGCCGATCGCGCGGCCGATGATGTTGGCCTCCGCCAGCGGTGAGTTGTAGACCCGGTCCCCGCCGAACGCGCGCTGCAGCCCCCAGGTCACCTTGAACACCCCACCCTTCCCCTTCACCTCACCGAGGCTCTCCTCCCGGCTGCAGTCGGCCACGTCCTCGCCGAAGACCACGATCCGCGGGTCCCGCGTCATCTCGTCGCGGAGGCAGATGTTGAGCAGGTCCACCATGGTGGTGGGATCGCCGGCGAACCGCGGATCGTCCTCGGTGTCGAACTGCTCCGAGGTGGGATCGACGTCGGGAGAGTAGACGAACCGGTAGACCGAGTCGGTGGACGGCTGGGGCGAGGCGAGCGCCACGTCGGCCGCGACCTGGACCTCCTCCTCCACCTGGCGCACCAGGAGATCGAGCTCGGCCTGGGTCGCGATCCCCTGCTCCAGGAGATGCTTGGGGAAGCGGGTGAGCGGATCGCGCTCCGCGTCCGCCTGCCGCTCGGCCGGCGTGCGGTAGTGCACCTCGTCGTCGGAAAGCGAATGGCTGTATGGACGGATCACGTGCGCGTGCACCAGCGCGGGCCCCTTCCGCGCGCGGGCGTAGTCCACCGCCTTCACCATGGTGTCGAACGAGGCGAGCACGTCGCACCCGTCCACTTCCTGGATGAGGAGGCCGGGGAAGCCGGTCAGCAGCTTCGACACCGACCCGCCCGGGGTGTTGACCTCGACCGGAACGGAGATCGCGTACCCGTTGTCCTCGACCAGGAAGACGACCGGGAGCTTCAGGTTGCAGGCGGTGCCGAGCGCCTCCCAGAACTCGCCCTCGCTGGTGGTGCCCTCACCCGTGGTGCAGAGCACCACCTCGTCGCCCCGGATCTCCTCGTCACGGCCCTGGATCGCGTCGATCCGGGAGTAGCGGAGCCACGCCTCCGCGCAGCCCACCGCCTGGAGGAACTGGGTGCCGGTCGGGCTCGAGGAGCTCACGATGTTGAGATCGCGGTGGCCCCAGTGAGAGGGCATCTGCCGGCCCCCCGAGTTGGGGTCGTCGGCCGCGCCGACGGCGGAGAGGAGCTGCTCGGTCGGCGTCATGCCGAGGCCGAGGCAGAGGGCGCGGTCGCGATAGTAGGTGTAGAACCAGTCGTGGGCCGGGCGGAGCACCTTGGAGGCGGCGGCGAGCACGCCCTCGTGCCCGGCGCCGGAGATCTGGAAGAAGATCTTGTTCTGCCGCTTGAGCTGGATCTCCTTGTCGTCTATCCGACGCGCCAGAAGCATGATGCGGTAGAGGTCGAGCAGTTCCGCCTTTTCCAGCTTGGCGGAGGCTCGGGCGCGGCTGGTGCGAGTGGCCATGTCACTCGGGGTCGGGGTCGCGGTCTGGGTGCTCGGTCGGATGGTAAGATAGCTTCGGGGGCCAGCCGGCGGATGTGGTGGGCGCTCCTCCGGGGCGCTAGTCAGGCGTGGGCAGCGCCAGTACCGTCACCGAGCCCGACATGCCGACCCCTCCGGGCCCGCCGTGGACCGCACAGTGGTAATGGTAGACGCGCGGGAGCATGAACCTGAAGCTGAGGAACTTGGGATAGCCGGTCGGCGCCCCCGAGGTGGGCGGCAAGTCGCCGTCGTCCGGCACGATACTATGGCCGGCGCTGCCGACCGGCCAAAACCAGTTGACCGTGTCGCCCACCATGACGGTGATGCTCGCGGGCTGGAACCGGTTGCCGCCGTCAGTCAGCACGTGGACTGTGTTGGCGGCATCGGGGTCGGGGGCGGCGATGGCCGTGAACATGATCATGCCGGGGAGGATCGAGCCCGGGACCCTGGGACCAGGAACCGGGTTCAGGCTGGCGAAAGCTTCCTGCTCGGCGTAGAGATAGCTGGTGGTCCACCTCGACGCACTGATCCCGTTGGCGTCGGTGAGGTCGGTGGCGGGATTCATCGAGCCCTGCATGGTGGACCAGTACACGGTCACTCCCGCGGCGGGTTCCCCATCCCGAGTCACGAGGGCCCGGAAATCCTGCTCCAGCGGTGCCCCCGCGACGCCCACCTGCCTGTCCCCGCTGTTGGTGGGTGCCTTCTCGATCACGAGATCGGCGGTGCCAGGCGCCTGGCGGTCGCCCGCGCCGCAGGCGGCGAGGAGGCCGAGGGCGACCGCGAGCAGAAGTCCGTGCCGTCCGACGACAGCGTGCATGGCGCTACGGTGCCACGTGGCTCGTCGGCATGTGAAGACCCCCGATCGGTGTTTTTTTGAAAGGACCCGCAACCTAGGAGACGTCCGCAGGTCCCTGAACTTGACGCCTCGGTCGCATTCAAGGGTCTCCGGGGGCGCCGCTGAGCGCGGCCGGGCGGTTCATCGGGTGGCTCGATGTGGCCGCCAGCCAACTCTACGATTGGCGGGAACCGCTTCGGCAAGGTGAACGAGCACAACGGCCGGGTTCCCCGCGATTTCTGGTTGGAGGATTGGGAGAAGCAGCCATTATCGGCTTCCATCTGAAGAACCCGCCAGTCGGCCGCGTGAAAAGCCAAGCCGCTAGTCTCTGGGTGGTTCCGCGTGACGGATGAAATGGATTACTTCCGGATGGCCGGCGGCCCGGAAGTATCATAGGTCAAGGAGTATGGAGCCGTGACTACGCGTCAACACAAGATTCAGACTCAACTCGGCCGAGCCGCAGTCCAGATCTTTGCCGCCAATGATCGCATGAACCAGATTCTTATCGAACATCTTGACCCTACCGCCTGGAGAGCCAAACCGCCCGGCAAGACCCGCACCATTGCGGCGATCTTCACGCACATGCACAATGTCCGCTCCAAGTGGGTCAGGCTTACAGCTCCGCACCTGAAGGTTCCACGACAGCTCAACCGCGCGCACTGCACGCCGCAGCAGGCCCGTGCGGGATTGGCCGAGAGCGCCGCTCGCTGCGCGGAGATGCTCGCTGAAGCGCTCGGCGGTTGTGGGGGCCGCGTCGAGAAGTTTCGCAGAGACGGCTGGGCTCCGCCTTGGCCGGTTGGCCTGGAAATGCTGTGCTACATGCTTTCTCACGAAGCCCACCATCGCGGGCAGGTGTGTATGCTCGCGCATCAGCTCGGATTCCCGTTGCCGAA
>CAYPAE010000352.1:0-3143 GCA_964408595.1 uncultured Gemmatimonadaceae bacterium
CTGGTCCAGGAGTACGTCCCCGGCCGGGAGTTCAACGTCGGGTTCGTCGGCAAGCGGATGCTGCCGATCGCCGAGATCCGGTTCGACGGGATGCCCGACGGCACCTGGCCGATCGTGAGCTACGCGGCGAAGTGGATTCCGGGGAGCCCGGAGGACGAAGGCACCATGCCGGTCTGCCCCGCCGAGGTGCCCGACGACCTCGGCGCCAGCATCGCCAAGGTGGCCCGCGACGCCTGGGAGTACGTCTCCGGCGGCGAGGGCTACGGCCGGGTCGATCTCCGGGTCAACGACGAGGGTCGGCCCTACGTGCTCGAGGTCAATCCCTGCCCCGATCTCTCCAGCAACGCCGGGCTCGCCCGCATGGGCCGCGCCTTCGGCTGGAGCTACGACGACCTCGTCATGCACGTGGTGGACGAAGCCCTCATGCGCTCCCAGAGCCACAGCGCCGCCGTCGCCCTCGTCAGCGGGGTGTCTGCCGCTTGAGCGGCACCCTCACGGCGCCGGCTCTCCGATACCTCACCGCGGCCGATCGCGGCCGCATCGAGGAGATCACCCGTGCGGTCCGGGTCTTCCGCGACGACGAGGTTCCCGTCGCCCTCGAAGTCTTCGACGCCGCCGTCGCCGGCTCGCCCGACTACACCGCGGTAGGCGCGGTGCTCGACGGGCGCCTCGCCGGCTGGATCTGCTGGGGCCCCACCCCCTGCACCCTCGGCACCTTCGATCTCTACTGGATGGCGGTAGACCCGGCGGTGCACGCCGGGGGCATCGGCACCGCCCTGATGCGGGAAATGGAAGGCCGGCTGGCCGGGTCTGCGCGGCTCATCGTCGTGGAGACGGCCGGGCGACCCGACTACCGGCCAACCTGCGCCTTCTACGAAGCCCGCGGCTACCGCCGCGCGGCCGTGATTCCCGATTTCTATGCCCCCGGCGACGATCAGGTCGTGTACGTGAAGACTCTTACCACAGGGTAGCGCGTGATGGAGACCTGGCAGGAAGTCCTCAGAAAGAACTCGATAGCCTCGCTGGAGACCCTGGCCGAGCGGTTCGGCCCGGAGAACTTCCCCGAGCTCGACCGCCTGCGCCAGGCGGCCGACAACTTCGAGTTCCGGATCTCGCCGGCGATGGTGGACTTGATCAAGTCGCCCAACGACCCGATCTGGCGGCAGTACGTGCCCAGTGTCGAGGAGCTGGACGTGCGGGACGGGATAGTGGACTCGCTCAACGAGGACGCCGATTCCCCGGTCCCCAACATCACCCATCGCTACCCCGACCGCGCGCTCTTTCTGGTCTCCCCGGTCTGCGCCACCTACTGCCGCTTCTGCACCCGCCGGCGGAAGGTGGGCGACCCCGAGAAGATCCCGATGTCACAGTTCGAGAGCGCCTTCCAGTATCTCGAGCAGCACACCGAGATCCGGGACGTCATCATGTCGGGCGGCGACCCGCTGCTGCTGAACGACCGGCGGCTGGAGGCGATCCTCATCCGGCTCCGGGCCATCCCGCACCTCCAGATCATCCGGATCGGGAGCCGGATTCCCTGCCATCTCCCGGAGCGGATCACCCCGGAGCTCTGCGCCACGCTCAAGAAGTTCCACCCGCTCTTCATCAACACCCACTTCAATCACCCGGACGAGCTCACGCCCGCGGCGGTGAAGGCCCTCGGCATGCTGGCCGATGCCGGCATCCCCCTCGGCTGCCAGACCGTCCTGCTCAAGGGGGTCAACGACGACCCCGAGGTGATGAAGGAGCTGATGCAGCGGCTGCTGATGGCGCGGGTGCGGCCCTACTACATCTACATGGCCGACCAGGTGGCGGGTGCCGAGCACTTCCGGACGACGGTGCAGACCGGGATCCGGGTCATGGAGGCGCTCCGCGGCTGGACCAGCGGCCTCGCCAACCCCCATTTCGTGATCGATGCCCCGGGCGGGGGCGGGAAAATTCCACTGCTCCCCGAGTACGTGATCAGCATGAGCGACGAAGAGGTGGTGTTGCGGAATTTCAAGGGCGACCGCTACGTGTACCGGCAGCCGCAGGAGGAGCTGGCGCTCTCGAGGAAACGCCGTTCGCGGCCCAAGCGAAAGACGGCGTGAACCTCGGCGGAACGGCGGAACGATTGCCACCCTGAGCGCGCGAAGGGGACCATGCCGGGATGGTCCCCTTCACTGCGTTCAGGGTGACAGAATGACACCACCAATCACGGCCGGTTCGCCCGCCACTCCCGCAATCCACTCGCCCAGCTGTACGGATCGATCTCGACGTTCTCGACCCGCTCTGCCACGACGGCCGTATTGGCCGGTGCGTAGAGGAAGATCGCCGGCGCGTCCGCGTTGAGCGTGTCCATCGCCTCACGGTAGAGCGCGGTGGCTTTCTCCACTCCCGGCTCCCGGCCCGCTCTGGCGAGGAGCGAGTCGAACGCGGGGTTGGCGTATCGGCCATAGTTGATCGCCGCCCACCCGGCCCGGCCCCATTGATCCGCGAGCCCGCGGGGAGTGGGCTCGTCCAGCCACGCGCCGATGTAGCTGTCGAACCGCCCCTGCCCGAGCCGCTCCTGGAACAGGGCGAAGTCCACCGCCGTAACCGTCACGTCGGCGCCGAGCTTGCGCCATGCCTCCTGGAGCTGCACCGCGAGCTGTCGCCGCGATCCGCTGGTGCTCGGCACCAGGATGTCGAAGGCGAGCCGTTGATTCCCGCGGCGTCGGACACCCCCGCCGGGCGGCAGCCGCCATCCCGCGTCCTCCAGGGTCTTCCTCGCCCCGGCCGTGTCATACGGCAGGGTCCGGATGCTGTCGCTCCAGATCCAGAGGAGCCGCGACATCGGGCCCGGCGGGGCCTTCGCGTCCTGGCCGAAGGCCGACCTCGCCAGCACCCAGCGATCGACGCCCAGGGCCAGTCCCCGCCTTGTCTCCCGGTCGCTCACTACCGGGTGCGGTCCGCGACGCCGCCGGTCGAAAAAGTTGAACCCCAGGAAACCGTACGCCGCGGAAGGATAGGAGATCAGCCGAAGCGTCGAGTCCGCCCCCGCCCGCTTCGCGCGCTCCGGGCCGATGGCGGTCTCCAGAAGGTCCGCCTCGTGACTCAGGACCAGATTCAGCGCCGCGTCGGGATCGCTGGTGAAGCGCCAGACCGCGCGGCGGATCTCTGGCCGC
>CAYPAE010000353.1:0-3127 GCA_964408595.1 uncultured Gemmatimonadaceae bacterium
CGACGGTGGCGAGCAGGAAAACGACTACGTGATTTGCGCCCATTTGCTCCGGCCGTCTCGGTGTAGCCCGTACGCCTTGAGACGACGCCAGAGTGTGGTGCGGCTGATGCCCAGCTGCCTGGCCGTCTCGGCGAGCTTCCAGTTGTGCGCGTCGAGTGTCTTGACGATAGCCTCCTTTTCCCGGGCAGCCAACGTGGTGGGGCCTTCGATACCGGGGATGAACATCGCCTCGCCGAGCTCCAGCGCCCCTACCCGAAGCGGCCGAAGTCGGCCGCCCATGGCGGCCAGCCGGGGCTGAAGGTCAGAACCCGCATCCGCCAGATCCATCCCGGCCAAAGCCTCACGGGCCTGATGGTTGGCGTACAGCAGCCTGCCGTCGGCGTCGAACACGACCACCCCTTCGCTGAACCCGTCGAGCAGGGCCTTGGCGAGGGGGGAGAACACGGACGGAAAGGATCCGATAGAGAGGGTTTCTGGCATGGCCCTATGTACGAAGGTAACACCTTGTGGTTTCAGACCGCGACGTGCCGCCGAATGAGGACCCGCGGCACCTCCTGCCCATTCTAGACGCCGGCCGACTCTCAAGGTGCACAATGGAGCATAGGGCCGATCAGCGCCTCCCGCCGGGCCGTCGCCCGCGCCGGGGGCGGCGCTGGCCCCGGCGTCCGCCGGCGCCGTCGTCCTCTCCCCGCGGGGGCTTGGGAGCACGCCGCAGCAAGGCCTGAAGATCGGGAACGGTGTCGGCCAGAATCGGCGGGTGGCGGCCCCGCTGCACCGCGAACCGCACCGGCCGGTCGAGGACCGGGACCTCGTCGGCCCTGAGCCGCTTGGCCTGCCCTTCCCGCAGGCGCACCCGGGCGACCCCCTGGCCGTTTTGCAGCTCGTACTCCAGGGGCGCGGCATCCCCCCGCACCCGGACCATCCCAGGAAGGGCGTCCAGCCGAAGCCGGGTCGGCTCGTCCACCAGCTCGGCCGGATCGAGCGCGACCCGGGTGCGCTGGAACTCGTCCCAGCTCCTCACCGTCTCCAGCTGCTCCCTCAGCCTCATTCGGATGGCCTCGGGGGAAATGCCCGTGAGCGCTCCCCCCGACCTGCGCCAGAGCTCGTTGAGTGTCGAAACGGCCCGCCGGACCCGGGTCGCGTCCGGGTGCTCGACTTCTCCCGCCATGAGCGCCTCGGCCAGGAGGTCCCGGGCTTCGGCCAGGAGAGGCTCCGGAATCGGCCCCCCGAGGATCTCGACCTGGGTGTCCAGATCGAAACCGAAGTAGGCCCGCCGCCGCTGGGTCGCGAGCCGCTGGTGCTTGCGGGGACCGGTCAGGATCACCTTGGGCTTGCCGAAGGCCGCGTAGCGGTTCACCAGGTCGTAGGAGAGCGTGGTTCCTTCGATGGATGCCCTCGCCACGCCGAACCGATCGGCGAAGAAGCGGAGCGTGCCGGCGACGGCGCCCCAGCTGCCCGCCACCGACGTCTTCGCGACCCGCGCCTCCTGGCCGTCGGCGGTGTGCTCGTCGATCACCAGGTCGAACGGCATCACCCGGGCGACGAGATCCGCCCAGCGGCTGCGGATCTCCTTGGAGGCGTACGGCAGCTGCCTGGGGAGCGGCAGCTCGAGCGAGCGGTAGACCGATGCGAGGCCCAGGGCGGTGTCCTCGATCGCCTTGATCAGCACGCCGCGGCGCTCCGCCCACTCCTCGAGCCCGTCCTCGAAGAGATGCCGCGGCAGCCCGTACACCTCGCCGATGTAGCCGTGCTGGTTCACCGCCTCGGCGAAGATGTTGCAGGCGGTCAGATGGTCGCTGCCGTTGGCGACGAGGCCGTGGAGATCCCGCTCCTCCCGCGTCATCCGGTGGAGCGAGTCGATGTTGGAGCAGACCGCCACGAATGGGAGGAGGTCGCTCTCCGCGTGCACCAGCAGCTCTCCCCAGGGCCGCTCGACCGGGAAGGCCTCGACCTCGCGTCCGTAGGCGGTGAGCCGCCCGTCCTCGATCAGCCCACGCCGGGAGAGCATCTCGACCGCGCGGCCGTAGGCCCGCCGGTCCAGGGCGACCGGCAGGTCGAGATCCCTGGCGTCCACCCCGAGGGCGGCACAGGTGATCGCGACCCGCTCCGCGTCGCCGGCGAGCTGGAACTCGGGGGGCGTGGGCTGGAGCTTCTCGAAGTCGAGCTGCCGGTCGCTGAGAATGAACACCTCGCCGCCCGGCACCCGCCCATGCACCCGCCCCGCCATCTGCAGGATCTCGTTGGCGCCGAGATAGAGCCGGTGGAGCACGTTCCGGCCGCTCTCGACCACGTTGCCGTACCGCGCGTCGTAGATGACGACCGTGTCGAGCCCCCGCACGTTGAGCGCCGACTGGCCGGCCGCGGTCATCGCCAGGAGAAAGGGTCGCTCCACCTCCCCCTCGAGGAACGGCCGGATGACGCGAATCGGCATGCCGCCGTGGTAGAAGGCGGTGGTGAGGCGCTTCCACTTCTCGCCCAGGTCCACCGCCAGCCGCTCGACCTCGGCGCGGGTCGGCACGAAAACCGCGACGCCGCGGCGCTCCTTCATCACGTGGCGGATGAGCTTCTCGTTGAGGAACTCTTCGGGGGTCTGCGGCAGGACCTGGACCCTCGCCCTCAGCGCGGAGTCGAAGGCGTAGGTCTCGAGCACGTCCTCGCTGTCGAGGTAGCGGGCGTAGAAGGTCGGATCCACCGTGGCGCTGAGCCAGATGTAACGGCAGCCGGCGCGCTTCCCCAGCGCGAGGCAGAGCTCCAGCTCGGCGGAGGTCTGGTGGATCTCGTCCACGATGACGGTGTCGCGGCCGGTGATGAGGTCGTCCTGGAACCAGCGGCGCGCGATGCCGGTGGTGATGATCACGACGTTCCAGCTGGGCGTCTCCGGCGTCGCCTCGCGCTCCCGGTTGACGACGCCGTAGCGCAGCGGCTCACGCAGGAGCGACTCGGCGATCGGGCGGATGCCGAGGGTCTTTCCCGTCCCGGTACCCGCCACGATGCCGAAGCCCTGCCCGGAGCCGGCGAGCGCGCGGATCTCATCGCCATGCTCGCGCTCGAGCAGCGTCTCGAGCTGGAGGCCGAGTGCCAGCTCGATCGTCTCGCACGCGGCGCGGGTCGGCGCGATGACGATGAT
>CAYPAE010000354.1:0-3122 GCA_964408595.1 uncultured Gemmatimonadaceae bacterium
CTTCCAGGGCCGGAAAGACGACGCCATCCGCGCGGGCGAGCGAGGCGTGGAGCTACTCCCGATCAGCCGCGACGCGTACATCGGGCCCTACATTCAGCTGCTGCTCGCCCGGGTGCACATGATGGCGGGGAACCACGACAAGGCCGTGGAGCTGCTCGCGCCTTTGGTCGACGTGCCCATCAACCTTTCCCGCGCCTGGCTCCGGGTGGACCCGACCTTCGATCCGCTGCGGAAGCATCCGGGGTTCCAGAAGCTGGTGGAGAGCACTTCGTGAGCGCCGAGCCGCGGGCCGCGCTGGTCGCAGCACTTGCCGGCCGATACGCGATCGAGCGGGAGCTGGGTCGGGGCGGGATGGCCACGGTCAAACTCGCTCAGGACCTCCGGCACGAC
This sequence comes from uncultured Gemmatimonadaceae bacterium, assembly GCA_964408595.1. GTDB lineage: Bacteria > Gemmatimonadota > Gemmatimonadetes > Gemmatimonadales > GWC2-71-9 > CAVVWJ01. The sequence goes on from CAYPAE010000354.1 coordinate 391, forward strand.
CGCCCGGTCGCGCTCAAGGTGCTCCACCCCGAGCTCGCGATGGCACTGGGCGCCGAGCGCTTCCAGCGCGAGATCCGGCTGGCCGCCCGGCTGCAACACCCCCACATCCTCACCGTGCACGACTCGGGGGAGATACCCGGACCGCCGGGCAATCCTCCCATCCTCTGGTTCTCCATGCCGTTCATCGAGGGAGAGTCGCTGCGCGACCGGCTCAACCAGGAGAAGCAGCTCTCCCTCGACGAGGCCCTCCGCATCACCCGGGAGGCGGCCGATGCCCTGGACTACGCCCACCGCCACGGGGTGATCCACCGCGACATCAAGCCGGAGAACATCCTGCTCGCCGAGGGCCATGCGCTGGTGGCCGACTTCGGCATCGGAAAGGCGCTGACTCAGGCGAGCGACGAGAAGCTGACCGAGACGGGCATGGCGGTGGGAACGCCGGCGTACATGAGCCCGGAGCAGGCGGCCGGGGGCAAGGACCTGGACCCCCGCAGCGACATCTACAGCCTGGCGACGGTGCTGTACGAGATGCTGGCCGGCGCGACCCCGTTCGCCGCGCCGACGGCGCAGGCGATGATCGCCCGCCGGTTCATGGAGACGCCCAAGCCGCTGCGGGAGCTGCGGGAGTCGGTGCCCGAAGGAGTGGCGCAGGCGGTGCAGCAGGCGCTCGCGCGCACCACGGCCGACCGGTTCGCCACGGCGGCGGAGTTCGCGCGGGCGCTCACCGTACCCACTGGGGCAGTGCCGGCGGCGCCGGCCATGACGAGCCCCGGCGGCGCTACGTCGCCAACTCTCGAGACCGGGATCCATCCCCCGAAGGCCAAACGGCGGATCCCAGTCGCGGTCGCGTCGATGGGGCTCGGCTTCCTCCTCGGTCTCGGACTGCTGTTCGGCTGGCTGCGGCGGCACGGTGGTGAGGCGTCAGGCAGCGAGGGAGTCAAGCTCCTGGCGGTGCTTCCGTTCGAGAACCTGGGCAGCGCGGAGGATGAGTACTTCGCCGACGGCGTCACCGACGCGGTGCGGGGCAAGCTCACCTCTCTGCCCGGGCTCCAGGTGACGGCCTCCAACAGCTCGGGGCAATACAAGAAGACCACCAAGAGCTTGGGGGAAATCGCCCGGGAGCTGGGGGTGGACTATCTCCTGGTCGGCAAGGTCCGTTGGGAGAAGCGGCCCGACGGCACCGGCCGGGTGCAGGTGAGCCCCGAGCTGATCCAGACCTCGACCGCATCGGCCAAGTGGCAGCAGCCGTTCGACGCCACCATCACCGACGTGTTTCAGGTCCAGGCGGACATCGCGGGCAAGGTAGCCCAGGCGCTGGACGTCGCGCTGGGAGCGACGGAGCGCCAGACGCTGGCGGCGCGTCCGACCGCGAGCCTCGAAGCCTATGACGCCTTCCTCAAGGGCGAAGAGGCCTCGGTCCGGATGAGCACCGTCGACCCGGTGGCGCTCCGCCGGGCCGTGGGCTATTACGAGCAGGCCGTCGCTTTGGACTCCGGGTTCACGGTCGCCTGGGCGCAACTCTCGCGAGGCTATTCCAGCCTCTATGTGACGGGGAGCCCCTCACCCGAGGTGGGCGCACGCGCCCTCGCGGCCGCCGAGCGGGCGCTGGCGCTCGGGACCGCCCCGGCCGCGGGGCATCTGGCCATGGGGGACTACCTGGCGGGAGTGCTGGGGGACTCCCACCGGGGGCTCGAGGAGTATGCCGCCGGACGACGGCTCGCCCCGAACGATGCCGAGTTGCTCGCCACCGCCGCGCTCACCGAGCAGAGCGTGGGGCGGTGGGAGGAGTCCCTCGCGCATCTGGAGCAGGCCAGCCGCACCGACCCCCGCTCCGTACTCACGGCGCGCCGCCTGACCAGGGCCTATCTCTTTCTTCGACGTTTTCCCGAAGCGCACGAGGCCGGCGAGCGCGCGCTCCAGGTCGCCCCCACCTCGCTGGACGTGATCGAGACCCACGCGATGGTGTTCCTGGCTCAAGGCGATCTGGCGGGAGCGCGATCGGTGCTGAAGGCAGCGGCAACGCGGGTCGAGCCGACCGCGCTGGTGGCCTTCATGGCGACCTACTGGGATCTGTACTGGGTGCTGAACGACGAGCAGCAGGCTCTCTTACTCCGGCTCACCCCAGGGCCATTCGACAACAACCGGGCAGCCTGGGGACTCGCCCTTGCCCAGACGCACGCGCTGCGGGGCGATGCACTGCACGCCCGCGCCTATGCCGACTCGGCCCGAATCGCGTTCGAGGAGGCGACCCGCGCAACGCCGGAGAACGGGCAGAATCATCTGCTTCTGGGCGTCGCCCTGGCCTACCTGGGCCGGAAAGAAGAGGCCGTGAAGGAGGGCGAGCGCGGACTGGAGCTGAGCCCGATCACCGAGGACGCGTTCGGGGGGGCCTACAACCAGTTCCAACTGGCGCGGATTTACCTCCTCGTGGGCCAGCCGGAGAAGGCGCTGGATCAGCTCGAGCCGCTGCTCAAGGTGCCGTATTATCTCTCGCCCGGCTGGCTCAAGATCGATCCCACGTTCGATCCGCTCCGCAAGCATCCGCGGTTCCAGAAGCTGGTGGAGGCCACGTCGTGACGCCCGAATCCGTCGCGCAGCTCGCAGCGGCCCTCGCCGAGCACTACGCCATCGAGCGCGAGCTCGGCCGCGGGGGGATGGCGACCGTCTACCTCGCCCGCGATCTGCGGCATGACCGGCCCGTCGCCCTCAAGGTGCTGCATCCCGAGTTGGCC
>CAYPAE010000355.1:0-3110 GCA_964408595.1 uncultured Gemmatimonadaceae bacterium
CCGTGCTCGCTCCGCTCGCGCAGGGTGCGGACTGAATTTTTCATGCACCCTGCTTAGTCGCCCGCGATCGCCTCCACCGGATGGATGCGCGACGCGCGGAGACCCGGAAGCCAGCACGCAATAGCAGCCACAAGCAACAGCGCCGCCGCGACGGCGACCGTCGTGAGCGGATCGGTCGCGGACACGCCGAACAGAAACGCCTTGAGCCAGCGCGCTTCTATCGATGTGAGGCCCAGTCCAATGACGGTGCCCACCGTGGCGTACCGCATTCCCCGCCCGACGATCATCCGAGAAATGGCCGCCGGGCCGGCGCCGAGCGCGATGCGCACACCGATCTCCCGCTGCCGCTGGCGCACCGTGTACGACATGAGCCCGAAGATGGCCAGCGCCGCCAGGATCACCGCCGCGACCGCGAACGTTGCGAGCACTGCCGTCGAGCGGCCTGGGCCCGCAAGCGCGCGGTCGAGCCGCTCCGCCATCGTCTGCTCGACCAACGGCAGCTCGGCGTCGAGCCCGGCGACGACTTCTCGCAGCGCCTGCGAAGTGGCGGCGGGGAGATCCCGGGTCCGCACCACCAGGTAAGCGGCCCGACTAAGCGACTGTACCATCGGTGAATAGACGGCATCGCCCGACTCCGCGAGACCGAGATACTTGACGTCTCCCACGACTCCGATGACGGTCGTCGGCGTACAGGTCGTGCAGCCACCCTCCACCATCTGCCTGCCGACCGCCGACTCGCCGGGGTAATAACGCTCCGCCCACCAGCGGCTCACGAGCACCACCGGCGGTGCCTCGCCGGAATCGGCCTCCGTGAACATGCGCCCCTCCAGAAGCGGAACCCCGAGCGCGTCGAAGTAACCGGGCGTGACAAAGGACCACGGCGCGAGGTGCTCGGCGACGCCGGGCGCGACAGGCCGGTCGATGAGATTGAAATTGTTGATATTTCCATCGTCGTCCGGAGGCAGCGCGCTCGCGATGCCAGCCGCTGACAGGCCGGGTGTCTCAGCGGCACGCTGCTCCACCTGCCGCCAGAACTGCTGCACTTCTGGATAGTCCGGATACCGCGCCGCCGGCAGTGCAAGCGAGACGCTCAGGACGCCCGCCGGATCGAACCCGGGATCTACCCGTTGCAGCTGGAGAAAGCTTCGAAACAGCAAGCTCGCGCCGAGCAGCAGCGGCAGCGCCAGCGCGAACTCGATGACCACCAGCGCGCTCCGGAGAGCCGTCGTGCGTCGATCGGCGCCGGTGCGGCGTCCGTCTCCGTGCCGGGACGGAGCCTTCGAGCTGCGGAGGGCCGAAAGGAGCGGCGAGACGCTCACGAGGAGGCCGCTCAAGAGCGCGGCCAGGACCGAAAACGCCACCGTGCGACCGTCGAGCGACACTTCGTTCATGCGAGGAAGATTGGGTGCCAGCCGGGCGAGGGACCGGAGCCCGAACGCGGCGAGGCCCAAGCCAAGGAGCCCCGCCGCCACGCCGAGAGCCAGTCCCTCGGTGAGGGGCAGCCGGGCGAGCCGCACCCGGCCTGCGCCGAGCGTCACCCGCATCGCCAGCTCCGGCTCGCGCGCGGACGCACGCGCAAGGGACAGGGTCGTCACGTTGACGATCGCGACGAGCAGAACCAATGCCACAGCGGCGCCGAACAGTCCCACGGACCGCACTGCGCCGCCCACGATGGAGTCACGCAGCAGCACGGGCGTGATCCGCGCGGTCTGGTCTTGGAAGCTCCCGGCCCAAAGGGGGAAAATCCGCTCGCTGATGGTCGCCATGTCGCGCGTTGCGGCCTCGAGCGAGACGCCTTCGCGCAACCGGCCGATGCCGCGCAGCCAGAACGGGCCTCGCCGCTCCGGCGGCCGCAGCTGGAGCGCGGGCCAGACCGACGCTCGCACTCCGCCCTGCCCGTCGGTACCGGGCGGCAGAACGCCTACCACCGTATGGCTCAGGCCGTCGATCGTGAGCGAGCGGCCTACCGCGGTGGCGGGACCGCCGAGGCGCTGCTCCGCCAAGGTGTGCGATACGACCAAAACCGGCGGCGCCTCGAGCGATTCGTCGGCCGGAGCGATCATGCGTCCGGCTGCCGCGTCGACTTCGAGGGTCCGGAAGAACCCTGACGTCACTCGGCCAACCGGTATCGTCACGGGTGTCCCCGCGCCCGAGAGCTCCGCGTTGCTCCAGGCAACCAATCCGAACGCCTCGAAGCTCCGCTGCTGCTCCAGAATCGCCTGGGCATCCACCGTCGAGAGCTGCCAGACGCTCGAGTTCTGCTGATAAAGCTGGCCCACCCGAACCAGGCGGCCGGGCTCCCGGTACGGCAGCTGGGAGAAGAGCACCGAATCCGCCACGGCGAAGACGGTCGTGCCCGCCCCGAGTCCCACGCCCAATACCGCGACCGCCGCGGCTGCGTAGATCGGGTCGCGACCCAGCGATCGGAGGGCGTACCGGAAATCGGCGACAAGGTCCTGGAGCGGCCGGACGCCGCTGGCATCGCGGACACCTTCCTTCAGGCGCTCGACACCGCCAAGGGCCACGCTGGCCGCGCGCCGCGCCTCCCGCGGATCGGCCCCCTGCCGCACCCGCTCCTCCGTCTCGCGCTCGATATGGAAACGGAGCTCCTCAGCCATCTCTCGCTCCCGCCGGCCGGAGAACAGCAGCGCGCGAGCCCGCTCGGCCAGATCGGTGAACAGGCTCATGGGGTCCGGCCCGACAACCCGAACGCGAGTATCCCGTTCACTGCTTTCGAGGTGCGGCGCCACGCCGCGGTCTGCGTCGAAAGCTCGCGCCGGCCGGCGGCGGTGAGCAGGTAGTAGCGCGCGCGGCGGTTGTTCTCCGTCACGCGCCACTCGGACTTGATCCAGCCTTTGCGCACCATCCGTTGGAGCGCAGGGTAGAGCGACCCCTGGGCCACGTGGAACACGTCCCGCGACATCTGGTCGATGCGCTGGCCGATGCCCCATCCATGCATCGGCTCGAGAGAGAGGGCCTTGAGCACCAGCAGCTCGAGGCTTCCCTGCAACAGGTCGGCGGACTCGATCACGGCTCTCCTCCAGATATTCTGAAGGAGAATGTACGCCTTACTTCTCTAGACTGTCAAGAGGAGAATCGATTTCTGGCCG
>CAYPAE010000356.1:0-3103 GCA_964408595.1 uncultured Gemmatimonadaceae bacterium
CGGAGCCGAAGCAGCGCGTCTTCGGTGGCGACCAGCTCGCCGCGCGCCTCGTTGATCCGTTGCTGCTGGCTGTGTACGAACCTCCGGTAAGGTGCGATGGCCTCGTTGACCCGGTCGGTGGACTGCGTCACCTCGTGGTGGACCTGGCGGGTGAGCCCGTCCCGGAGCCGGGACCTGAGCTGCTCCACCCGCTGGCGGAACTCCCGCTGGGCCTGCCGGCGCTTCCGCGGTATGACGTAGAACCCACCCACCGCGAGGGCGGTGGCGAGGAGGATGCCGGTGAGGTCGGCCGCGGCGCCGGTGACGACGGTCGCCACCAGGGTGCCGAGCCCGATCGCACCGGCCTCGGCGAGCGCGGTGGTCGCGAAGGCGCCCTGCACCTCGTCGGCGATCCCGCGCGCTTCCCGCTCGCGGTCGTACCCGCCGATCACCTCGCGCGACACCCGTCCCACCGAATCCAGCAGTGCCTGCCGGTTGTAGTTGAACGTGGTGGGCACTTCACCCAGCATCCCCTCCTGGTGCAGCGAGAGCCGGCGCCGGTCCACGAACTGGCTCACGTCCTGCCAGACCTTGTGGTTGCGCTCGACGATCCAGTCGATGAGCCGGCCCACTTCCGCCTCGACCTGCTGCGGGGTATCGCCCACGACCTCGCGCTCGAACGCGCGCTTGATGCCCTCGCTGTCGAGCAGCGAACGGATCCGGCTCAGCCGCACGGTCTCCTCGAAGAACCGCTGGCCCCGGCTCTCCATCTCGCCCAGCAGCAGCTCCAGCCGGGCGAGCCGCGGCTCGAAGTCGCGCAACATCTCCCGGTGGAACAGCGCGAGCTGCGCGTCGATGCTCTGGAGCGCCTCGATGTCCTGGGACAGCAGCTTCAGCCGCTCGAACGCGGCCTCCTTGTAGCGGGCCGAGAGCCGGAGCCCGACGTTGAGCGGGTTGAGCAGCTTGAGCCGGATGCGCTCCTCCTGGTCGAGAGTGCGGAGCAGGTATTCCTCGACCGCGTCGAAGCCGCTCTCCTCCCAGAGCTCGGGCGCGCTCTGGGTGCGGGCCTGCACCGCGCGGCGCGCGGAGACCGGGAAGACCTGGGGAGCGTCGCCGAGCAGCGCCGCCGCGTTGTCCCGCACGTAGGCGATCACCTCGGCCTGCTCCGCGGGCCCGGCGAGAATGTCGATCTTGTTCACGATGAACACGATCTTCTTGCCCCATTCCCGGATCTGCTCCAGGAACTCGCGCTCGCTCTCGCTGAACGGCCGGTCGGCGCTGGTGACGAACAGCACCAGGTCCGCGCGGGGGACGAAGTCGCGGGTCAGCTCCTCGTGGCGGCGGATGACCGCGTTGGTGCCGGGGGTGTCCACCACGTTGAGCTCCCGCAGCAGCTCCGCGGGATGGGTGCGCTCGAGCAGGAAGGCCTCCAGCGGCCGCTCGGTGATCTCGGGGCCGTGCCTGAGGAGGTTGATCCGATCGGTGGTTGGAGTGACGCCCTCGGGGAGCACGCGTTCTCCCAGGAGAGCGTTGATGAAGCTGGACTTGCCGGAGTTGAACTCGCCGGCGATCACCAGGAGGAAGAGGCCCGCGAGCTGCTCGGTGGCCTCCCGGAACCGCTGGAGGTCGGCGGGCTGGACATCGGGGCCGAACGCCTCCAGCGCGCGCGCGAGGCGCCCCAGCAGCTCCTGTTCCCGGGCCCGCAGGTCCTGCTCGCGGTCCGAGAGGAACGATCGCCGCCGGAGCAGCCTCCCGATCACTAGCTGCGTCTTCCGAGGATCCTCGCTGCCACGACGCCGAGCAGGAACGCGGCGGCAAGAGCGACGCCCGGCCGGCGCCGGGTCAGGCTCTCGACATCGCGGGCGATAGCCTTCCCGTCCCTTTCCCGGAGGTAGTCGGCCGCGCGCTCAGCCCGCCGGCCGATGGAATCGGCGGCGTCGGCCAGCTTGGGCTGGTCCTCGTCGCGCAGTCGGTCGCCAGCGCGATGAAGCGCGCCGCCCATTTCGCCGATCTGGTCGGCCGCCTTCCGCCGGCCTTCGCTCAAGCTCGTCCCCGCGCGATCGCGGGCCTCACGCAAGGTGGTCTTCGCCTGATCCACGACTTTATCGCGAGTCTTGCCCGTGCCGCTTCCCTGTTCGTCCGGCATAGTTCGGTTCCTCCTCGTGTGCGACGGCCCCCGCCGGGCGCCTTCGCGGCGCGTGGTGAGATCGGACCGGGGACTGGAGACAATAATATGCAACAATATGGAACTGGCGCTCCGGCCTGGCCCGGGGCGCTCTTGCGCCGCCGTGGCGACCGCCCTAAGATGGCACCGTCGTACAACCGCTCCACGCGAGTCGAGATCCACGGAAGCCGGTGAAAGTCCGGCGCGGCCCCGCCACTGTAACGGGCAGTACACCTCGCTCAGCATCGCCACTGGGTAACCGGGAAGGCGAGCGAGGGCCCGAAGCCAGGAGACCTCTCGCTCGTGCCACCACGTAAACCCTCGGGGGAGGGAACGGTGGCGATTCCGGCCCCGCTATCGCGGCCTGCATTCGCCCATCTTCGACGCCCCGAGGATGGGCGTTCCCATCCTCGGTAGCCTCGCCGCCTGCCGGCCTGCCGGGGGATCGTCCGCACCTGCCTACGCGCGCGCCTTGCCGCGCTCACTTCCGATTCCACTTCAGGAGATCCCCCATGACCTGGCTCCACCGAGGCCCGGCATTCCACCTGCTCCCCGTCGCGGCGATCCTCCTCGCAGCGCCCGGCGCGCTCGGCGCTCAGGAGGCGAGAGATACCGCCTCGCTCCCCGAGATCGTGGTGACGGCAACCCGCTACCCCGTCGCGGCCGACTCGGTCGCTTCCACGGTGACGGTGCTCCGGGGTGACGACCTGCGAGCGCAAGGCCTCCACTTCGTCGGCGACGCGCTCCGGCAGGTGCCGGGCGCACACCTCGTACAAGGCGGTCCGTACGGCGCCGCCGCCTCATTGTTCGTGCGTGGCGGGGAGAGCGACTACGTGAAGGTGCTGGTGGACGGGGTCCCGGTGAACCAGCCGGGCGGCTTCTACGATTTCGCCTCCCTCACCACGGACAACGTCGAGCGGATCGAGGTCCTGCGGGGGCCGGGGAGCGTGCTGTACGGCT
>CAYPAE010000357.1:0-3102 GCA_964408595.1 uncultured Gemmatimonadaceae bacterium
CGTGGGATAGCGGGTCCCCGGACGATGGCCGCGCGGCTTGAGCATGAAGCCGTTGATCGCGGTGCCGTCGCGGCTCTTGAAGGAGATCTCCTCGATCCCCGCTAGATGCACCTGCTCCAGCCAGGCGTCGTTCTGGCCCGAGAGCTTCCGCAGCTCGCTGCCCTCGACCGCGAACACCTCGGTGGGATGCCGCGTGGTGCTCGAGGTCAGCGCGACCCGGCCGTCCTTCCCGACGGAGAGATCTTCGATCGCGCGCCTCCCCTCGACCAGGCGCTCCACCTCCCCGCCGCCCGCGGGCACCCGCGCGAGATGGTAGACCCGGTCGTCCTCCAGGAGAAAGAGGACCGACGCGCCGTCCGGTGAGAAGGTTGGCGAGAGCACGTTCCGGTCGAGCGACCCGGTGAGGACCCGGGCCGGTCCTCCGTCCACCGGGACCACCGCGACCTTCTGCCCGCCATAGTAGAGCAGCTCCGGTTTCCCGCCCTGGACGTAGGCGATCAGCTTTCCGTCCGGACTCCAGCTCGGCGCGCGGTTTCCCCACTCGGGATCCATGTCCGCCCCGGCAAACGTCGTGAGCTGCCGGGGCTCGGACCCGGGGGTGGCGGCCACGAGGTAGACGTCCCAGTTGTCGGTCCGATCGAACTCCGGACGGCGGCGGCTCAGAAACGCGATCGACCGGCCGTCGGGCGACCATGCCGGCGCAAGCTCGTCGTAGGCACCCGGCGTGATGATCTCGGCCTTCCGCCCGGCGAGGGTGAAGACGTAGAGATGCTCGCGCTCCTCACCGAGGTAGCCGACTTCGTCGTACTTGAACCGGAACCGGTCCACCACGATCGGGTCGGGCCGCTTCCTGGTGGTGTCCTGGCCGGGCAAGGGCTGGTCCGGATCGGGATCGGAGGCGATGAGGGCGAGCCGGGTACCGTCGGGGGACCAGGCGTAATCGGAGACGCCGCCAGGGAGATCGGTCAGCCGCTCCGCCTCGCCGCCGCTACGGTCGAGCAGCCAGAGCTGCTCCACCTCGCGCAGGTCGTCGCGCGATGAGAGAAAGGCGAGGTAGCGGCCGTCCGGACTCCAGCGCGGGGTGTGCTCCTCCTTCCGGGTCCAGGTGAGCCGGGTGCTGCGCTTCCCGTCCCAGCTCGACATCCAGATGTCCCCGTCGCGGGTGTCCTCCACCGTATCCGAGGTCGAGACGGTGTACGCCACCCACGCGCCGTCCGGCGAAAGCTGCGGATCGGTGACTTCCCTGATCCGAAGCAGGTCGCGCGACTCGACTGCCCGCTGCGCGACGAGCTCCCCGCTCCACGCGAACAGGACTCCCGTCAACAACCAGCCTATGTATCTCAATCCACCCTCCTGCGGCTGTTTTAAACAGAGGCACGGAGGCCACAGAGGTCACGGAGAAAAACAAAAAAATGTTGTTGTTCTCCGTGTCCTCTGTGGCCTCCGTGCCTCTGTGTTGAATCCTTTTCCGATCCCTAGCCATCAGTTCACGGCGCTTTGTACACCATGCCGCCCTTCATGACGAAGCCGACGTTCTCGAAGCTCTTGAGGTCGGCCAGCGCGTCGCTGGGAACGGCGATGACGTCGGCGAGCTTGCCTGCGGTCAGCGAGCCGACCCGGTCCTCCCAACCCATGAGCTCGGCGGCGGAGAGGGTCGCCGAGCGGATGGCCTGCATCGGCGTCATCCCGTAGCGGACCATGTAGGGAAGCTGGCGAGCGACGAGCCGGTGGGGATAGACCCCGCTGTCGGTGCCGTACGCGATCTTGACCCCGGCCGCCACCGCCTTGCGGAACCCGGCTCGCTGGGCCTCGGTGGTCTCGTCGTTCTTCCGCAGGATCTCCTCCGGCCACCCCTGCTCCCTGCCCGCGCTCGCGATGTAGTCGCCGTTGTAGATGTCCGCCACCAGCCAGGTGCCCTTCTCCTTCATCAGGGCGATCGCCTCGTCGTCCATGAGCGAGCCGTGCTCGATGGACCGGACGCCGGCCCGCACCGCGCGCTTGATCCCCTCCGCGCCGTGCGCGTGGGCGGTGACGTAGGTCCCGTATTCGGCCGCCTGCTCCACGGCGGCGCGGATCTGCTCCTCGGTGTATTCGGACGCCCCCGGCTTGGTCCCCTGGGTGAGCACCGCGCCGGTCGCGATGATCTTGATGAAGTCGGCGCCGCCGTTGAGGATCGCCCGCACCCGCTCGCGGACCTGGTCGGAGGTGTTCGCCACGCCGAAGCGGTAGTCCGCCGGAATGGTGACGTCCTGGGCCGCCCCGATCAGCTCGCCACCGCCACTGGTGACCGTCACGTACGCGCCGGCCACCGCCATTCGGGGCCCGATCACCGTGCCGTCGTCGATGGCGTCGCGGAGCGCGGCGTCCACCAGCGCGCGGTAGGTCCCCACGTCGCGAACGGAGGTGAATCCCGCCAGCAGCGTGCTCCGCGCATTGCGCACCCCGCTGAAGGCCTCCTGCGCCCCGGAGCGCTGGAGTGGGAGCAAGGCGTCCGCGTCGGTGAGGTCTCCGATCATGTGGGAGTGGCAATCGAGGAGCCCCGGCAGGACGGTGTAGCGCGAGAGGTCGATCACCCTGGCGCCGTTGGGCGGGCGGGTCGTGCCCGGCTGGATCGCTTCGATCCGGTCGCCCCGCACCACGATCAGCTGATCGCGACGCACCTCGCCGCGCTCGACGTCCACCAGGCGGCCGGCCCGAATGGCGGTGAGCTGCGGCGCCGGCGGGGTCTGCGCCGCCGCCCGCGCCGGAAGACAGACCGCGCTCGCGGCCAGCAGGAAACCGAGCCTGCCGAGGCTCATGAATGGGCTCCAAGGATTGGGTCGAACGGAATGCGCGGTCGGGGGGGCCGCGCGCCCCAATATAGCATGGATGAGCTATCAGTTATCAGAGGTGCACGGGCGGCTACCGTCAAGCCGCTCGTGCACCTCTGATAGCTGATAACTGATAGCTGATGGCTCTTACTGAGCTTCCTTCTCCCGCTCGCTGGGGGTCTCGACGTCCACCTTGGGCAGGTCCACTTCCTTCTTCTCGGTGCCCACGTCCACGTCGGGAACGCTGATCGTATCCTTCACCGTGCCAGTCTCGACGCTGGGCGTCTCGACG
>CAYPAE010000358.1:0-2239 GCA_964408595.1 uncultured Gemmatimonadaceae bacterium
CGGTCGCGGCGCCGGCGGCGAAGAAGCGGGGCGGGGTGATCGGGGCGGTGGAGGGAATATTCAAGTGACACCGCGCTGAAGGCGCGGTGTCACAACTTCCCCTTCGGCAGCTCCACCGGCCGCTCCCGGTGCAGCATCACCCAGTCGCCGTGCTCGGCGAGCGCCTCCTTCCCCAGCTCCACCGCCAGCGCCCCCGCGCGCCCCGTCTTGCCGTCGTGCAGCAGCGCCGCCATCCGCTCGCCCGCCCGGGTGAAGATCTCCGCCATCCGCGAGTACTGCCGCGCGTGCTCCCCGAACGCCCGCTTCTGGGTGTAGGAGTGCACCAGCGCTCCCGCCACGGTCACGAGGCCCAGGGCCACCACCACCCACTTGTGCCGATTGGCAGGCAGCAGTGGAAACCACTTGGTCGCCCATGAGGGCGCCGACCACATCCCGAACATGAACCCGGTGCCGACCAGCACGCTGAGCCCGAACGCCCGCGCCTCCCCGACCACCGCGCGCACGCCGCGCGCGCGAGTCCCCTGCACCAGCTGCGAGCCCTTGAACGCGAGATGCCAGGCGAGCACCAGGCTCACCGCGAGGAGCGGCACCTGGAGCACGTTGAGCCAGTTGAACCGTCCCGCCGGCACCGCGCGCAGGTTCTCGGCGACCGTCGGGACCGCCCAACCCAGGCTCGCCAGGATGATCCCGGCCGCGACCGAGCGATACCGCTGGAGCCGCTCCCGCTCGCGCTTCGTGGCGCGGGTGAAGTAGTCGCGCTGGTCCTGGATCCACCGGGTGGCGAGTGAGTGCGCGTCGCCCTCCGGCACCGGGGCGGCACGGACTCCCCAGGCGCTGAGCGCATCCCTGATCCAGGCGAGCTCGTCCCGCTGCTTGCGCAGGTAGTAGTCGGCTCCCGAGTGCACCAGTCCTGCCAGCCGCCAGTAGAACTGCACCCGGAGCCCCTCCGCCACCGCGCGGTAGTCCTGGAACCGGTTCTGGCTCTGGCGATTGCGGACAAAGAGGTAGACCAGGTCCGCGATGCCGATCACGACGAGGTACGCCACCAGGAACGCGACGATGCGGCGATCCTCGGGCGGGAAGAGGTGGGCGTAGATCTCGAAGCAGACCACCGCGAGGAGGACGAGCACATAGAGCACCCAGAGGGCGGTGTAGGTCTCCTGCTGATAACGCACCGAGAGCACGTCGGCCAGCGCGAACGCCCGTCTCAGGCCGGCCACCTGTGACGGCACGCCGCCGGCGCTCCCGTCGTGGAGCTGGCGCTCGCTCGCCTCGATCGTCCGCGGCTCGCGCTCCGCGACGGTGACGGCCTCCGCGTTGAAGGCCTCGATCCGGCTCAGGCGGTCCACCAGTGACGTGGGGAGCTTGTCGCCCGGGGGCGACTCGCCGGGCGATCCCTCCTGTGGGAGCCACCGGCCCGCGAACGGATTGTCGGGGGAGGGCCGGTCCGCGCGGGGAGTGACGACCTGATAGACTGGCCCGGTATCGGGCGGATCGAGCGGCGTGGTCGGCAGCCCGAAGGGATGGGGCGCCCGCTCCAGGCTCTCGGCCATCGCCTCCGAGCACTGGAAGCGGCCGGTGCGCCGGTACTGCACGATCTGCGCGGTGCCGCCGGTCTCGGTGGAGCTGGCGCCGTCCCAGAGGGCGATGAGGATCTGGCTGTGCCGGGCGACGTACAGGCCGACCAGCGCGTACTGGAGCTCGCGGGCGGCCTGCGGTGAGAGCGGCACGCCGCCCTCGCCGCGCGGAACCTCGGGCAGCTCGATCCGGCGGACCGTCCCCTCGTGGTGGAGCAGCTCGTCGAACTCGGCGACCGTCTCCGGGAAGTCCTTCGAGTACTCCTCCCGCGTCAGCGGAAGCGGCACCACCAGCTCGGCGCCGCTCTCCAGGGCCACCCGAGCGACCAGTCGGTCGGCGCCTTCCGCGAGAGGGGTGATCAGCAGGAGCGGCGTGCTCGGATACGCCCGCCGGATCCGGGCGAGGAGATCGCGAACGGCCGCCTCCAGCCGGGGAACGTCGTCGGCGCGGAGATGGCGATGGCCGGTCACGCCGAGCACGAGCGGGATCAAGCCCATGGTTCGCGGGAAGCTATCGCGGGCGGGGAATAGCGCTAGGGAGAGTGCGGCAGGTCGAGCCGCAACAGTATTCTCGATGACCGGCGGCGGCCCGAAACACCGGGCCGCCGCCTGCCGTAGAGCCCCTCACCACGCGCACACAGACCCGAGGAGAGACCGATGAA
>CAYPAE010000358.1:2249-3101 GCA_964408595.1 uncultured Gemmatimonadaceae bacterium
GCCCATGATTCGCGGGAAGCTATCGCGGGCGGGGAATAGCGCTAGGGAGAGTGCGGCACCATCCCGGCGCGGCGGTAACCGTGCGCGATCGCCGCGACCGGCGGCGGCCCGAAACACCCGGCCGCCGCCTGCCGTAGAGCCCCTCACCACGCGCACAGACCCGAGGAGAGACCGATGAACCCGCGCTATGGCCTGTTGCTCGCTCTGCTCGCCGTTCCCACCGCCCTCCACGCCCAGACCGCCGCCGACTCCTCCTCGATCCGCGCCACGGCCCTCGACTACGTCGAAGGCTGGTACGAGGGAAACCCGGAGCGGATGGGCCGCGCTCTCCATCCCGAGCTGGTGAAGCGCATCGTAGTGACCGACACCGCCACCAAGCGCAGCGTGATCGAGAACATGGGCGCCACCGCGCTGGTGAACGGCACCCGCCACGGGTGGGGTAAGCAGACGCCCAAGGACAAGCAGCAGAAGGACGTGAAGATCCTCGACATCTTCGGCAACGCCGCCAGCGTGAAGGCCGTGATGGCCGACTGGATCGACTACATGCAGATGGCCAAGGTGGACGGACGTTGGGTGATCGTGAACGTGCTCTGGGAGCAAAAGCCGGGAGCGAAGTGATGCAGCGGGTACAGTTCCTCGGCGCGTTAATCGTCGTCGCTGCCGCGGGCGCGGCAATCGCCGCTGCCAAACCGGCTGCCCTGCCGGCCCGCCTGCCCGCCGGCCCGCCGGCCCGCAGCTCCGCCTGGCTCTCCCGGCTCCCCGACGGCGAAGCCAAGCGGAAATTCATCCTCGACTGCACCGGTTGCCACCAGTTCGACGAGAAGATTGCCCGCCTCCAGGGCACGCCCCGCA
>CAYPAE010000359.1:0-3093 GCA_964408595.1 uncultured Gemmatimonadaceae bacterium
TCCGTGTCCTCCGTGGCCTCTGTGCCTCTGTATTGAACCATCAGCGATCTCAAACCGCGGCCATGGCCGGCTGGCGCGAGCCGGCGATGTACGCCTCGAACTCGGAGCGGAACTTCTGGATGCCGCTCACCACGGGCGCGGCGCAGGAGTCGCTCAGGACGCAGATCGTCTTCCCGGTCATGTTCTCCGAGAGGTCGAGCAGCAGCTGGAAATCCTCCTGCTTGCCCTTCCCCGCCAGAATCCGCTCGAGGACCTTGGTGGTCCAGGCGGTGCCCTCGCGGCATTGGGTGCACTGGGCACAGGACTCGTGGGCGTAGAAGCGGGCCAGGCGCCAGATCTGATAGACCATGTCGGTGCTGTCGTCCATCACGATCATGCCCGCCGAGCCGAGCATCGATCCCTTCTCGACGATACCCTCGTAGTCGAAGAGGGCTTCCTCGGCCTCCTGGATGCTCATGATCGGCACCGACGAGCCGCCCGGAATGACCGCCTTGAACTTCCGCCCGACCGGCGGTCCGCCGCACATGTCGTACAGGATGTCCCGCATCGGCGTGCCCATCGTGACTTCGTAGTTCCCCGGCCGCTGCACGTGGCCGCAGACCGAGACGAGCTTGGTGCCGGTGCTCTTGGGGTTCCCCAAGCAGAGCGACTTGTGCCACGCCGCGCCGCGGTTCAGGATGTGGGGTACCGCCGCGAGGGTCTCGACGTTGTTGATCGTGGTCGGCATCCCGAAGAGGCCGGCTACCGCCGGGTACGGCGGCTTGATCCGCGGATTCCCTCGCCGGCCCTCGATCGAGTTCATCATCGCCGTCTCTTCGCCGCAGATGTAGGCGCCCGCGCCGCGGTGCAGCACCATCTCGACCCGCTTGCCGCTGCCGAAGACGTTGTCGCCCAGTGCCCCGTTGGCGAGCGCTTCCTCGACCGCGGCGCTCATCACCTTCCAGGGGTCGGTGAACTCGCCGCGGATGTAGATGTAGCAGCGCTCCGCCCCGATGGCGTACGCGGCGATGGCGCACCCCTCGATGAGGGCGTGGGGCGTCCAGCGCATGATCTCGCGGTCCTTGAAGGTCCCCGGCTCGGACTCGTCGGCGTTGCAGACCAGGTAGTGCGGCCTCACCGCCTCCTTCGGCATGAACGACCACTTGAGCCCGGTCGGAAATCCGGCGCCGCCCCGCCCGCGGAGGCCGGAGGCCTTCACTTCCTCGACGATCGCCTCGCGCGTCATCCCCACCGCCTTGCGCAGCGCCTCATAGCCGCCGCGCGTGACCCACCCGGCGTAGCTCCGCGCCTCCGGGTCCCCGAAGTGCTTCGAGAGGACGACGGTCTCCTTGGGATGACTGGGATGGGGATAGCCCATTACCGATACCTCTGCACGATGCCCGTGACCTTCTCGGGAGTGACATCCTCGATGAAGTCGTCATCCACCAGGATCGGCGTCGGGAAGCCGCAGGCGCCGAGACATTCGACCTCGATCACGGTGAACCGGCCGTCGGGGCTCGTGGCGCCCAGCTCTCCGCACCCGGTTGCCTCCAGCAGCGCCTTCGCCACGTCCTCCGCCCCGCAGATGTTGCAGGGGCTGGTGGTGCAGACCTGGATGAAGTGCCGGCCGACCGGATGGGTGTGGTACATCGTGTAGAACGTCACCACGCCCTTCACGTAGGCGGGGGTCAGCTCCAGCACGTCCGCCACCTCGCCGATCGCCTGCTCCGAGATCCAGCCGCGGGCCTCCTGCACCATCCAGAGCGCGGGGAGGAGGCAGGCCTGCTTGGTCGGGTAACTGCTGAACAGCTGCTCCAGCCGCGCGCGCATCGGGCCGGTGAAGACCGGCGAATACTCCTCGGCCGGTGCCGTCCCGTGCCCCGCCGCACCGCCCGGATGTCCCGCCCCGCTGCCCCGCTGCCCCGCTGCCCCGCCGCCCCCCGCTGCCCCGCTCATCGATCCACCTCCCCCATGACGATATCCACACTCGCGTTGATGGCGATCACGTCCGCCAGCAGCGCGCCCTCGCACATCCGCGGCAGGCTCGACAGGTTGATGAACGACGGCGGCCTGATGCGCCAGCGCACCGGCTTCGCGCTGCCGTCCGAGACGAAGTAGTAGCCCAGCTCGCCCTTGGGGTTCTCGATCCCCATGTACGCCTCGCCGGCGGGCGGCTTCACCCCTTCCATCACCTGCTTGAAGTGGAAGATCATGGCCTCCATGTCGCTCATCGCGCGCGACTTGGGGGGCAGAATGACCCGGGGATCGTCCACGTTGATGGGCGCGCCCTTGAGGCCGGCGAGCCGGTCGAGCGCCTGCTCCAGGATCCGGTTCGACTGCCACATCTCCTCCAGCCGGACGCGATAGCGGTCGTAGATGTCGCCGTGCTCGCCGACCGGCACGTCGAAGTCGTAGGTCTCGTAGCCGAGATAGGGGCGGTCCTTCCGGACGTCGTAGTCCACTCCGCTCGCCCGGAGCATCGGTCCGGAGAGGGAATGGTTGGTCGCCTCCTCGGCGGTGAGCACGCCCACGCCCTGGGTGCGGCCGATCCAGATGGCGTTGCGGGTGAACATCGTATCCACCTCGCGGAGCGTGTCCGGGAAAGTGCGGGTGAACTCCCGCAGACCGGCCTCGAACCCATCGGGAATGTCGGCCATGAGCCCACCGACCCGGGTGAGGCTCGTGGTGAGCCGCGCGCCGGTCCACATCTCCTGGAGGTTGTAGATCCGCTCGCGCTCCTGGAACGACCAGAGGAACGGCGTGAAGGCGCCCAGATCGATGCCGGTCGTGCCGAGCCACACCAGATGGGAGATGATCCGGCTCATCTCGCATGCGATCACCCGCAGCACCTGGCAGCGCTCCGTCACCTGGAGGTCCATCAGCTTCTCGACCGCCAGCGCCAGACCGACGTTGTTGGCCATGGGCGAGAGGTAGTCGGTGCGGTCGGTGAGGGGGATGATCTGGTTGTAGTGGCGGTACTCGCCCAGCTTCTCGAAGCCGGAGTGCAGGTATCCCAGGTGCGGGATACAGCGCTTGACCGTCTCGCCTTCCAGCTCGATCACCAGCCGCAGCACGCCGTGGGTGGCGGGATGCTGGGGGCCGATGTTCACCAGC
>CAYPAE010000360.1:0-3090 GCA_964408595.1 uncultured Gemmatimonadaceae bacterium
TCGGGATGTGCTGCTCGAAGCCTTCCGCGATCAGCGACACGCCGATCAGCAGCAGGAAGCTCAGCGCCAGCATCTTGACCGTGGGGTGCCGGTCCACGAACTCGCTGATCGGCTTGGCGAACAGCATCATGAAGGCCACCGCCACCATCACCGCCGTCACCATCACCCCCAGCTCGTCCACCATGCCGACCGCGGTGATGACCGAGTCGAGCGAGAAGACGATGTCCAGCAGCATGATCTGGATCAGCACGCTGAGGAGGGATGGGGCCACCCTGCCGGACGCCTCTCCCTCCTCACCCTCCAGCCGCTCGTGGATCTCGTGGGTGCTCTTCGCCAGGAGGAACAGTCCACCGATCAGGAGGACCAGGTCCCGGCCCGAGATCTCCTGGCCCAGGACCGTGAAGAGCGGTGCGGTCAGCTGAATGATCCATGACAGCGAGAAGAGCAGGGCGATGCGCATGAGCATCGCCAGCAGGAGGCCGATGGAGCGCGCGCGTCCCTGCTGCTCACGCGGCAGCCTCCCGGCGAGGATGGAGATGAAGATGACGTTGTCGATGCCGAGGACGATCTCGAGGACCGTCAGGGTGGCGAAACCCACCCAGGCCTGTGGGTCGGTGATCCAGTCCATGGGTATCGAAGGTCGGGAGTGAGGGTATTGACGAGAGGAAGAGGAGCACCCGAAGGCGTCAGACGATCCGGGCGGTCACCTGGTGAATGCCGTTGTTCCCGTAGCCGAGCTTGTTCCACTCGGCGCGCTCGGGCTGGGTGCGGCCGGCCATGTCGGTGGCGCGGGCTCGGAGGGTGACCTCGCCGGGCTGGTCGAAGCGGGCGATGAGCTCCCACCACTGCCAGCTGTGGCGCTTGCGCTCGCCCACCAGCCGGGCCTCGCGCCAGTCACCGTCATTCACGCCCACCTCCACCTTCGCGATCGGCGCGGCGCCCGACCAGGCGACGCCACGCACGACCAGCTCGCCGGGGCTGGCCTCCTGCCCCGGCGCGGGCTCGGTGATGAGCGCGCGGACGCGCTGGAGCGTCACCGGCTCGCGGGTCTCCTTGCCGTTCCGATTCCAATAGTAGACGTACTTCTCGGTCTGGTAATACCCCTCGAACGGCTGGTCGGTCACCTCGATCTCGGTCAGCCATTTGACCGACGCCACGCCGTACCAGCCGGGGACGACGAGCCGGAGCGGGAACCCGTGCTGGATGGGAAGCGGCTCGCCGTTCATCGCATAGGCCAGGATCGCGTCGGAGTCCCGTGCCTGGTCCACCGTCAGGCTCCGCTCGAACCGTATCGTCCCGTGCCTGTTGTCCACCTCGCCGCCGTCGGCACCGCGGAAGCGCACCTCACGGCCGCTGGAACGCACCCCGGCGCGGTCGAGGATCTCGGACAGGGGGACACCGCTCCACTCGGCCGTGCTCACCGCACCGTGCTCCCATCTCTCGCCGGGAACCGGCGGGTCGAAGAGCGTGCGCCCGTTGCCCGCGCACTCCAGCGTCACCGCTTCGGCTTGCGAGCGCATGTTCTGCAGCTCCCGCAGGCTCAGTGTGAGCGGCCGCTCGACCAGGCCGGTGACGCCGAGGCGGAAGCGGGAGGCGTCGAGATTGGGGATCGGGAAGTTGTTCCGGACGTAGAACCGCGCGGTCGGCATGACCACGCCGCAGACCAGCTCGGGAAGCGGGGTCTCGCAGTTGAGCGGGTGCGCCCGGTGGACCAGGAGACCGGCGTCGATCGCGTCCTGGCAGATCTCCTCGGGGTCGAGGGCCGGGACGCCGTCGCTGACCGGAAGGGGGGCGCCGCACCCGCCGCTGGCGACCACCCGGGCGCAGGTGGAGGCGGGGTAGACGTCGAGACTGCCGGCCATCTGGAACGGCTGCAAGAACTCCCGGAGCCGGGCCTCGTCGGTCGCCTCGGCGATGAGAAACATCGTATGTTCGCCCTGCACCACGGCTTCGCCCAGGATCTCGACCCCGTGCCGCCGCACGTTGGACCGGCTCAGGTGGTTCAGGAGCATCGCTCCCATGTACGGATCCTGCGCCGGGCAGCGCTCGCCGGCATGGTTGTGCCGGACCACGAACAGCGGCATCGACGTCTCCCGAAAAAGCGTGAGCCCCCCGCCGCGAGGCGAGGAGGCTCAAGCTTAAGGCCCCGCTCGGCTGAAATCCATGCTGGACGGTGCTGCCACCCCGGCTCACAGCTCTCCCAGAATCCTCGCCTTCACCTGCTCGTACTCCGCGTCGGTCAGCAGCCCCTGATCGAGCATCTCCTTGGCCCGCTGGAGCCGGGCCTGCGGTGAGCGGGAAGCCTCGTCGCCGCCACCCGCGGGGACGCCCCCCACGCTGCCCAGATGTACCCCTCCCGACTTGGCCCGCAGCTCCTCCAGCTCCCGCACCCGCCGCTTCTCCCGCCAGGCCTGCTCCTGGAACTGGCAGGCGCGGTAGACCTCCTGCGCCTGGTCCTTCCGCATCCCGGTGAAGCTGAACATTCGCGGGGTGCCCTCCGCGCCGGCGAGATCGTTGCCCTGATCGGCCGAGACGGTGAGCGTCGCCCCGAAGATCCCGACCTGGAGCTGCGCATCGCGCAGGTCCTGCCAGCGGACGTCCTGCACGGTGAACCCGCTCACCAGGCCTCGACGCACGGCGATCAGCCGTCCGCTGGTCGCTGCGACGACGAGCCGGCGATGGGTGAGGGCGAAGAGCCGCCGCTGGATGGCGAGGCTCTCCAGCCGCTCGCCGGGGATGAGCAGCGAGCGGATGGCGTCGAGGCCGGGCGAGGTCTCCACCGGCTCGGCGGGAGTGGCACCCATCGGGGCTCCTTGTGGCGTCTCGGATCGGCAAAGTGGGAACCAAGGAAGGATATCGCGCGCGGGGATCGCTGGAAACTCCCGGCTGGATCCGCCGTACTGCAGCGACGACCCGGTCCCGACTCCTCCTCCAATCCATCCCGTCATGCGAAACTCGACATCGTGCGCTCTCGCCATCCTCGCGCTCGTCCTGCCTCTTCCGTCCCTCAATGCCCAGGCGTCGCGCGGCGGGCTCACCCCGGGAACCTTCGCCATCACCGACGTCACAGTGGTTCCCATGACCAGGGAC
>CAYPAE010000361.1:0-3083 GCA_964408595.1 uncultured Gemmatimonadaceae bacterium
AGTAGTCCCCCCGCTACCAGAATGATCGCTGTTCTGCGCGATCGAGCCCCCAACAGGATCGCTAACCCGATGTTCGGCTTGAATGCCGCAAGTGGACCCAGCCATGGCAGCAGAAGTGCTGCCGTAAGCAGCCCCGCCCATTGGGCATTGAAAGCAACCAGGATGAAGGGGATGCCCAGGAAAGTGGGCCAGAGCCAAGGTTTCCACCGGCCGATAGCATACCCGAAGATCCCGCCGCCAAGCGCGACGAAGAGGAGCCGTGCGCCCCGGAGATCGAGGAGAGCGAACGGCGTTGAGACCAGGACGGTGGTCAGCGGATAGAACAGCTGGAATTGGAATAGTGGGGGCAGCACCCGCTGGTAGGGGTCCTCCCCATCGAGAAGCGAGCGTGCCGCATACCAGACCTGATCGAAGTCCGTTCCCCCGAGGGGCCTCTTTTGGCTGAACGTCAACAGGATATACGCCGCGAGAAAGCCCCCGATAGCGGCGTATCCAAGGCCCCGCCAGCGTTCACGCATTGGGGAGTTGGGGCGTGATGCAGCGCGACGCCCGCCCCTCGATGTCCGGGGGGAGGACGTCGACGCCCGTCACCCCATCGGCACCCGCATGAACGACGCGGCCACGAGCCCGATCACGACGGAGAGCACGATCCCGACGATGATCACGACTGCGGTGTAGGGCAGCGCCTTCTCCTTCGGGGCCTTCATCAGCACCGGCAGGCCGAGATAGAGCAGGTAGAGGCTGTAGACGCCGAGGATCGAGAGCAAGCTCAGCGCGGGGACGAGCCCGAAGATGCCCGCGACCCACGCGGCGGTGTACGAGTAGGTGGCTACCTTGAGCGCCTGGATCTGATTCTTGGTGCCGCCGAAGGAGGGAGCGAGCGCGTCGATGATGAGCGCGAGAACGTAGACCCCGACCAGGGTGAGCACGTAGGTGATGACCGCGGATGAGATCGCGGTGCCCACCGGCGTCCGGTAGGTCCCCAGAAATGGCACCGGCATCCCGAATACCGAGAAGCCGATCGCCTGCGCCACCGGCGCGATCGCGGCCAGCGGGAGGATGTATCCCCGGTACAGGTTAGCAACGGTCGCCGGCTCGGCATCGATGACTTCCCACTCGGTCTTGGGCGTGAGCAGGATATTCTTGACGCGGTCCACGAGGGCCATGGTCGATCTCCTGAAGCGAAGGAATGCGAAGGGAGGCGGACATATAGTGCGGCGCGGGAAGTCCCCCGTAAAGGGGGGCGGCGGCCGGGTGGAAACCCGGACGTTGTAGGCGGCGTAGGTTCGGGCGAGCTTACCCGCTTCCCCAACCCCTGCCGGAGAATCACGTGCCTCGTGTCGCATTTCCGGTCGGCCCCTTTGCCGCGGCCGTCCTCGTCCCCCTGCTCGGCTGCGGCCCCTCGGCCGGCACCTCCTCGTCTCCCGCGCCGTCCGGGGCCACCACGCCCCCCATCACCGCGGCCGACCTGCGGAGCAGGCTCTACGCCTACGCCGACGACTCGATGCAGGGGCGGCGTTCCGGCACGCCGGGCAACGTGAAAGCGACCGACTTCATCGCCGCCGAGGCCCGGCGGATCGGACTCGAGCCGGCCGGCGAGGATGGGGGTTGGTTCCAGACCGTCCCGATCGTGCGGCGCACGCTCGACCCGGGCTCCGGGCTCACCGTGAACGGCGCCACCTTCAAGGCATGGGAGGACTTGATCCCCCGGGACCAGGGGAAGGGCGCCCGGCCGGTGGACGGCGCGCGGGTCGTCTACGGCGGCAGGTGGGACCAGGACCTGATCTCCCTCGATCAGGCGCAGGGGAAGCTCGTGGTGATCACGGTACCGCCGGTGACCGGTGTGCCCGCCGGCGCTGTCAATCGGGCGCAGACCACTGAGCGGTTCCACTCCGCGGCGGGCATCGTGGTTGCGACGCTCGACGGCATCGGCAGCGCCGAGCGGCTCGACCTCCAGGACTCGGGCGCCCAGCTCGCGAGCGGCGAAGCGCACGAGACACCCGCCTTCATGTACGCCTCGTCCCGGGCCGCAGAGGCGCTGCTGGGTGCCCCGCCCTCCACGCTCCGGGCCGGCGCCGAGGGACGCATCGTGTCGGGCAACGTCCGCTTCGGGGACACACCGGTGGCCGATCCGGCCCGCAACGTGGTGGCGATCCTGCGCGGCAGCGATCCTGCGCTCGGCGGCCAGGTGGTGGCGATCGGGGCCCACAACGACCACGACGGGATCAGCCCCGAGACGCTGGATCACGACTCGCTTCGCGCCTTCAATCGCGTGCTGCGGCCCGAAGGCGCCAACAGCACACCGGGCGAGCCGACCGCGGAGCAAGCCGCGCGGATCAGGGCGATCCTGGACAGCCTGCGCCGCGAGCGGCAACCGCGGCGCGACTCGGTGCTGAACGGCGCGGACGACGACGGGAGCGGGACGGTGGGCGCGCTGGAGATCGCCGAGCACCTGGCGAAGGGCCCGGCCCGCCCCAAGCGGTCGGTGCTCTTCGTCTGGCACACCGCGGAGGAGATGGGGCTGCTCGGCGCCGACTGGTTCACCCGGCATCCTACGGTGCCGCGCGACTCGATCGTGGCGCAGCTCAACATCGACATGATCGGCCGGGGCGGCGCGGGCGACATCGCGAACGGCGGTCCGGAGT
The DNA here is from genome assembly GCA_964408595.1 of uncultured Gemmatimonadaceae bacterium. Classification (GTDB taxonomy): domain Bacteria; phylum Gemmatimonadota; class Gemmatimonadetes; order Gemmatimonadales; family GWC2-71-9; genus CAVVWJ01. The sequence goes on from CAYPAE010000361.1 coordinate 2,646, forward strand.
ACCTCCAGCTCATCGGCTCCCGCCGGCTCGCCAGCGAGCTGGGCGATCTGGCCGACCGGGTGAACTCGGAGGGGAAGCACGGATTCGACTTCGACTACACCTACGACGCGGACGGGCACCCGAGCAACTACTACTGCCGGAGTGATCACTACATGTACGCCCGGTTCGGGATCCCCATCGCCTTCTTCACCACCGGGAGCCATCTGGACTACCACCAGCTCACCGACGAGCCCCAGTACATCGAGTACGACAAGATGGCGCGGGTGACGCGATTCATCGCCGACGTCGCGACGGCGGTGGCCGATCTGGACCACCGGGTCGTGGTGGACAAGCCGAAGCCGGATCCGGAGGGGGTGTGTAAGCAGTAGGCGGGGCAGCGGGGCAGCGGGGCGGCGCGGCAGAATGCATCTACCTCATCCCGAGCGCAGCGAGAGACCT
>CAYPAE010000362.1:0-3062 GCA_964408595.1 uncultured Gemmatimonadaceae bacterium
TCCCGCTCCCCGTACGGCTCGGTCCTGCGCCGCTCGACGATAGGACCGTACGCGGCCGGCAGCGCCCGGCCCGCGTCGAGCACGAAGTCGAGCAGCCGCTCCCCGTCGAGGCCGCTGTCCCCCGGTCGCAGATGATCGAAGAAGATCCCGCCGACCCCGCGGCGTTCCTCGCCCCGGTGAAGGTTGACGAAATAGTGATCGCACCAGGCCTTGAACCGAGGGTGGAACGACGGGTGGTGGCGATCGGACATCGCCTTCAGCGCGCGGTGGAAGTGGACGGCGTCCTCGGGGTACGGATAGGTGGGCGTGAGGTCGGTGCCGCCGCCGAACCAGGCGTCCAGCACCGTGCCGTCCGACGCGGCTATCTCGAAGTAACGCACGTTGAGATGGACGGTCGGCACCTTCGGACTCCGGGGATGCGCGACGATGCTCATCCCCGCGACGAAGAACGCCGACTCCACCTCGCCTCCGGCGCGCGCGCCGAGCCGTTGGGCCATCTGCGGCGGCATCACGCCTTCCACCACCGACCGATTGACGCCGCACTTCTCGAAGGTTTCGCCGTCGGCCAGGACCCGCGACACGCCGCCACCGCCTCCGGGCCGCTGCCACGCGTCCTCCCGGAACGAGCCGCCGCCGTCGAGCGCGGTGAAGAAGCGAGTCGCCTCGTCGTGCAGCGATTCGAACGTCGAGGCGATGGTGCTACCCGTAATCGGTGCGGTCACCGTGGCCGCCATTCCTTCACCGCCTTCACGAACGCCGCCGCGTGCGCCACCGGCACGTCCGGGAGGATGCCGTGTCCGAGATTCGCCACGTGCCCCACTCCGCCGAAGGCGTCGAGCATGGCATGGGTTCGGTCCCGGATCACCGCGGGCTCGGCGTAGAGCCAGGTCGGGTCGAGATTCCCCTGGAGCGCGACCGGGCGTCCCGCCAGCCTGCGGCGGCCTTCGGCGGCGTCGGTTTGCCAGTCCACCCCGATCACGTCCGCTCCGGTGACGTCGGCGATCTCCTCCAGCGCCCACCCCGCTCCGGGCGCGAAGGCGATCACCGGCACTCCGCCCTTCTTCGCCAGTTTCACCGACTCCGCCAGGTAGGGGAGCGCGAACTCCCGGAAGTCCCGCGGCCCGAGCGCGGCGGCCCAGGAATCGAAGAGCTGGACCGCCTGAGCGCCCGCCTCGACCTGCGCCGCGAGGAACCGCCCGACAGTCGTGGCCAGGCGCTCCAGCAGCGCGTGCGCGCTCCGCGGGTGCTCGACCAGGAATCGCTTCGCCTTGGTGAATGCCTTGGTCCCCGACCCTTCCACCATATAGCTCATCAGCGTCCAGGGCGCGCCGGCGAATCCGATCAGCGGCACCCGTCCCCCGAGACTGGAGCGCGCGAGACGCAGCGCGTCGAGTACGTAGCGGAGATCCTGCTCGGCGCTCACCTCCCGCAGCCGGTCGAGGTCTCGAGGCGAGCGCAGCGGCTCGTGGAACCGGGGCCCGGTCTCCTCCTCCACCGTGAGCGTCATGCCCATCGCCTGGGGCACGACCAGGATGTCGCTGAAGATGATCGCGGCGTCAACGCCGAGGATGTCCACCGGCTGGAGTGTCACCTCGACGGCCAGCTCGGGCGTCTTCACCATGGTGAGAAAATCGGCGCGAGCGCGCACCGCCCGATACTCCGGCAAGTAACGGCCGGCCTGGCGCATCATCCAGACCGGCGGGCGTTCGACCGGCTCGCGCCGGCACGCACGAAGGAAGAGATCGTTCATCACGTGGCTCAGTCGGCGGCCAGCAGGGATCGCACGCCGGCCAGCAGCGCCTCGACGTCGGGTCGGGCCGCCACCGCCGCCGGCGGCCAGCCGGATGCGCGCGCGGCCGCGGCCGTGGTAGGGCCGACCGCAAGCATCGGTGGCCGGACACCGGGGCGAGAGGCCCGTGCCAGGAGGTCGGCCACGCTCGGGCTCGCCACCACCAGGATCGCCGCGCGCTCCGCGGCCGCGAGAGCCGCCGTCTCGTCCGCGAGCACCGAGCGGTAGCAGACCACCTCGTCCACCTCGATGCCCTCGTGCCGCAGTCGGGCAGGAAGCTCGTCGCGCCGGATCTCGCCGCAGGGGAAGAGCACGGGCCCCGCGACGGCGGCCTCGAGCATCGCCGCGGCCAGCGCGGCCGCGGCGCCGAGACGGCCGGTCTCATCCTCGGAGGCGCCGTGCACCGCCGCCGCGAGCGGGGCGAGCGCGGCGGCGGTGCCGGGTCCCCCGCTCCACACCGGCGGGAGCGCATCCCCTCGCCGACTCGATCCGCGTCCCACCTCGGCATGACGCTGGATGAACGCCGTCGCTGCTCGCGGCGAGGTAAACGCGACCGCATCGTAGCGGTAAAGGTCTCGAAGCGCCCGGTCCATCGGACCCCAGTCCACCGGAGGGGCGAAGGTCAGGAGCGGAAGCTCCTCGACCATGACCCGCAGGCTGCGCAGTCGGTCGGCCAGCCCGGGAAACGCCCCCGGGGAGACCGTCAACACCACCGGTCCCGACTTCACGGCTCGGACACGGCGGGCACGACGCCCGCTCGCACCTCGGCCAGGATGCCGGCGGCGCCCTCGCCCAGGAGCCGTTCGGCCAGCGTCGAGCCCAGCCGCTCCCCATCCTGCGGCGCCCGCACCAGCCCGCTCTCGCGTCCTTCCACCATGCGGTCCCCGCCGAGCGAGATGATTCTGCCGTGCAGCCGAAGCGTCGCCCTACCGCCGGCGGATTCGAGAGTCGCGAGCGCGCCCACCGGAACCTGGCACCCACCTTCGAGCCGTCGAAGAAAGGCTCGCTCCGCGCTCACCGCGAGCTCGGACGGCTCGTGGTGCACCGCCGCTCTCGCCGCCGCGATCGCCTCCGCATCGTCCGCTCGCGCCGTGACGGCGAGCGCGCCTTGACCCGGCGCCGGCAGCATCACCTCCTGCGGCAGCCGCTCGCCGATCCGATGGCCGAGGCCCAGGCGAAGCAGCCCGGCGGTCGCGAGCAGGACGGCGGACCATTCCTGATTGCCGTCGAGCTTGGCGAGCCGGGTATCCACGTTGCCGCGGATGTCCTGAAC